>JAITVU010000210.1 GCA_031285645.1 Oscillospiraceae bacterium
GCTCATTATGGAGAAATGCGCCGATCTGCTGCCCGAACATTTCCGCTTTGTGCGCGGCGTTGTGGATTCTCCCGACCTTTCCCTGAACATCTCGCGCGAGCTTTTACAGCACGACCGCCAGCTCAAGGTAATCGCCACCAACATCGAGAAAAAAATCAAAAGCGAGCTGCTTAAGATGCTGGGCAGCGACAGAGAAAAATACGAAGGCTTTTACAAGGCGTTCGGGCCGCAGCTTAAGTATGGCGTCATGGCCGAATACGGCCGCCATAAGGACACGCTCAAGGACCTTTTGCTCTTCTATTCCTCCGAAGGGGACAAGCTCTGCACACTCGCCGAGTATACCGCCCGCATGAAGGACGGACAGAAGGAAATTTACTACGCCACGGGTGAAAGCGTGCCAAAGATTGCCGTATTGCCACAAACCGAGCGTGTAAAGGATAAAGGCTACGAGATTCTCTATTTTACCGAGGATGTGGATGAGTTCGCGATCCAGATGATGCGCGAGTATATGGACAAACCCTTTAAATCCATAAACAGCGGTGATCTGGATCTCGATACCGAAGAGGAAAAGAAGGAAGCTGAGAAAAAGCAGGAAGAGAACAAGGATTTGCTCGCTTTTGTCAAGGAGACGCTCGGCGACAGGATTACAGAGGCGAAAATATCACACAAGCTGGTCAGTCACCCTGTCTGCCTGACGGCCGGCGAGCATCTCTCTTTTGAGATGGAGAAGTATCTCAACTCTTTCCGGCAGGACGATGAGGAAGCCAAGGCGGATCGCATCCTCGAGCTTAACCCGGATCACACCGTGTTTGCAAAGCTCAAGGATCTGCACGACTCCGATAAAGACAGAGCGAAGACCTATATCGATATCCTGTATCACCAGGCCCTGTTGATGGCGGGCCTGCCCATTGAGGATCCCACCGCGTACTCGGACCTTGTATTCGGTTTGATGTAGGCATTTTCGCTTTATTTGAAATTATTTTTTGTTCTGTATAAATAAAATCGGTTAGATAAAGACAAACACGGATACAGCATAAATGCACTGTATCCGTGTTTATTATGTCACCGCTTTGTAAGCAAGAGCGCCGTATTATGTATAATCAATTGGCCATCATATCGATGCGGGCAATCACTTTTTCCGTCAGCGCTTCCACTTTGGAGAAATCCGTGGCGCTTATATAGTAGTTTTCCAGTTCATCATGAAGCTTTTTTGCTTCTTTAAGAAGGTTCTCGGCTTGGCTTATCATCTGCGCCGTCGCTTTGCGGTTGAAATTAATCCGCTTTTTGCTGGCCTTGATTTTGTCGTTATCCGTGAAGCGGCGGCAATTGACGATCCTGTACGGATCTATTAAGAGATTAAAATCGTGGTAGCTGTTTGAGGTCATAAAGCCCACATCAAGCTCGGGAATAAAAATGTGCTCAAGCTTTTCAAAAGGACTGAGCGGGCAATACGAGCTGATGATGTCGTAGCCGGCGGCAAGCGCGTTTGTGCGAATAACCTGAAGTAAGACGCGGGAAACCGCTCCATACTCGTCATTAATGAGATAAATGCGTTTACACAGTTTTTTCGCCGATTCATCAAAAGCGACAACACCCTTATTCGTAACAGCCGAAAACACGCGGATTTTTTCATTCCCTTGCATTTTTTTGGCTGATTTGAATTCTTTCTCTGTCAGCCGTGTGCAATAGCCGGCCAGTTTCTGTGTGTTCAGGCAGTCAAGCGCGATCCTGTATGTATCCCCGACAAGTGCCGCCGCTGCGCCCATAAATCGGCAGCAATATTCATGGCATTTTGAACAGTTGCGGGATATGCTTATAATATCGTCCCTGCACGCGTATAATTTATCATCATCCCAACAGGACGTGATATCCACAACCGATTCAAAAGCGCCGGGGTATTTGGGCTCGATGGCGTGGGGCGGTGTGCCGTCGGCAATACTGAATTTGAGGCGAGGGCAAATGACGCCGTCCAGGCTGTCCGCGTCGGAGGAGCAGTGGATCATTTCAATATCCTCGCCCATCTCCGCCAAATGCCGGGCAACTCTTTTCATCATGGTTGATTTTCCGCTTCCCGGACCGCCCTTTATAACAAAGCATCGCCATCCGTCGTTCTCATCCGCAAGCTGATCAAACCTTGACACAAATCCCTGGGGCGTATTGGCCCCAAGAAAGAAATGCAAGGCGTTATCGTCAGATTTCATGGTCAGGCCTCCTTAATGATTATGTAACAGGGAATAAATGGAGCAAATTGAACAAACCCGTTTTGTGAAGAATAAACCCGTTGTTATCAGGCGACTTCAAGTTCATTAATGATTATAGTCAATCAAGTTTAAATTTCCCGGCGGTTATCATTCGGCACGCATGGTTTGCCGGACATGCAAAAAGTGTGTGATTGACTATAAAATCGACGCGAAGACCGTTATGGCGGTCCGCCGTGACAAGAATGTCCGCGGTTCAAAATAGCCAGAATGACCTATTTTAAACTTGCTTGATCATATCAATAAGTTTTCTGCAGTTTCTGCGCCCAAGGGTGTATTTTCACACTCATTTTATGTTATTCCAAAGGACGAAAACATGTGCAGATAATTGCATTTTAACCAAATATCGTTATTTGACAAAGTATGGCTGCTGCTATAAAATGAAATGATAACGTTAAGCACTGCATTTATGGCGACGGGAATAAATAATACCAATATCCGTTAAAAAGAGCGACAAAACGTCGCTCAGAATGCGTTTTACCTGAAATGCATCGCTCGTTTTTATCTGCTTTAATTGGATATTGGTATAATAACATTCCGGTTAATTTTACTTTTTATGTAAGCCCTTTATACTATATGTAAGGATGATGATATGCGCTATATTCCCCTTCCGCATTTAAAAGAAGGCATGATACTGGCAAAACCTTTATATGGCGCTAATTTTAATGTTCTGCTCGGTGAGAATGTCGAATTGACCGCCACGCATCTCCAGCGCGTCAACGAGCTGGGCTATGCGGGCGTTTATATCAGGGACGCCTTGTCCGATGATATCATTGTCAGCGATGTCATCGATTCCGCGCTGCGCGTCGATACCATCCGCTCGGCCAAAGAGGTTTTGCAGCAGGCCGAAAACGGCGCTTTTGAAAACAGCAGGAAAATTACGCGTCTCCATCAGGAACGCATCATCATGCCGGTTATAGAATCCATTATCGCGAGCCCGTCGCGCATGGTTGATATAATCGACCTCAAGCCCTATGACGATTATGTCTATTATCACGCGGCGAACGTCGTCATTCTGTCGGTGCTGCTCGGTGTTGAGATGGGCCTCGCCGGTACCCAGCTGTATGAACTCGCCCTCGCAGCGCTGCTGCATGATGTCGGCAATATATTCATTCCAAAATCCATCCTCAGCAAGCCCGACAAACTGACGCCTGAGGAGTACGGCATTATCAAGCAGCACTCACAAATGGGCTTCGACTATCTGCGCGAGCACTTTGATATTTCAATTGAGGCCTGTATGGGGGCGCTTCAGCACCATGAAAATTTCGACGGATCCGGTTATCCCAACCAGCTTAAAAAAGATAAGATATCCATCTACGGGCGTATTATCGCCATCACGGATGTCTATGACGCGCTGACATCGCGCCGCCCATACCGGCAGCCGATGCTCTCCGCCGCCGCCATCGAGTACCTCGGTGCGAACGCGGGAACCATGTTCGACCCCGATGCCGTCAAGTCCTTTAAAAATGTTGTGGCCATTTACCCTTCGGGCATTTGTGTTGAGTTAACTTCCGGCCTCCAGTGTATTGTCGTGGGCAATTATCCCGGATACAGTTCCAGGCCTCATCTGCGGCTGCTCAAAAACACATCTCAAACACCCCTGTACATCGACCTTAAAAACGATGCGGCCTTTGCCGATGTGACGGTATCCCGTATATTGGAAGACTACACCGAATAAGGATGCGGAAGATTTCAGGCGCGGCGTCTATAGACGCCGCGCCTCTATCATATTTGATCATGATTCTATCACTAATCAACTGAAAGCTATTCGATTCAAACAGCGTGTGGCGGGCCGTAAACCCGCCGCAATTTTGCCCCTATTCGCAACAATACCGCGAATACGCCAAAAAGACCGGCGTCATTTTTGAAGCTGGCGTCGGTCATTTCTCTGTATCGGCATTCAGTATGAATTGTGCACAGCTTTGCATGGGTGCGCCCTTAAAACCTATGAATAAGAACCAAAAACACATTTCCGCCCCGTATTCGCCTTGCGGCCGACCGATAGCGGTGATACTATTATATATGTCATATATAAATTATCATAAAGAGGGAGAGCCATGGTCCCCAAATTTATTAAGCGTTTATACGAGCCGCGGTATATGGTGCGCGAGCACCTGAAGCTCGGCGACATTCCGGGAACAAAAGAGGTTTTTTCCACGGCTTTTTCCGTTGCCTGGGCCTCAATAGCCGAATCTTTCCTCATTTCTCTTATTTCAATGGCCGACACCGTCATGGTCAGCACGGTGGGCGAGCAGGCCATTGCCGCCGTGGGGCTGGTCACACAGCCCCGCTTTATCGTCCAAACGCTTGTTTTGGCGCTCAATGTGGCCGTCACATCCATTTGCGCCCGGCGCAAGGGCGAAGGCGACGCCTACAGCGCCGCGAGTTGCCTCAAGCAGGGACTCATTCTCACAGCGATATTTTCGGTTGTGCTGCCGTTGGCCACAATCCCCTTCGCCCAGCCCTTGCTGCGCTTTGCCGGCGCCCAGGACGACACCATCGTCATGGCCACGGATTATTTTCTTGTGCTGCTTGCCGGAATGCCTTTTTGCAATATCTCCCTCACCATCAGCGCCGCCCAGCGCGGCATCGGCAACACGCGCGCATCCATGCGCATTAACATGATATCCAATATCGTGAACCTTGTTTTCAACTACCTTTTAATCGGCGGCAACTTCGGGTTTCCGCGCCTTGGCGTTAAGGGCGCCGCCATCGCCACGGTGCTCGGCTGGATTGTCGGCCTTGTCATGGCTCTTTTGTCCGTCTCGAACAAAAGCCACTTCCTCTTCATCTATTCCAGGGACGGCTGGAAGTTTCAAAAGAGCACGCTTTCCTCGATGTATAAAGTCGCGTCCGGCTCCTTCTTTGAGCAGATATGCATGCGCGCCGGTTTTATGACCACAACGAAAATCATAGCCGGACTCGGCACCATGATGCTGGCCGCCCACCAGATCCTTGCCAATCTCCTCAATCTCAGCTTCGCCTTTGGAGAGGGCTACGGCGTCGCGTCCTCCTCGCTTGTCGGGCAGAGCCTGGGCGCCAAACGTTCCGACATGTCCATTGTCTATGGGAAGGCCTGTCAGCGCATGTCCATCATCACGTCCACTTTTATTTTTATTA
>JAITVU010000401.1 GCA_031285645.1 Oscillospiraceae bacterium
TTGCCTTCAAAATAGAGCGCGCAAATATCGTGGGTTTCCTTTGGCATCACATTGGCGAGCACGGAGATGACACCGATGCCGCCGAGTGAAAGGTAAGGGACGATCTGGTCGTCGTTTCCAACGTAGAGGCCCAGGGCATCCCCGCACAAACTGACGGTTTTGGCCGCGGCTGAGATGTTGCCGTTGGCCTCCTTTGTCGCCACAATATTGGGATGCCTGCTCAGTTCCAGATAGGTTTCGGGCAGGATATCAAGGCCCGTGCGGGACGGTACATTATAGAGGATGACAGGCAAATCGGTGGCGTCCGCGACCATATTGAAATGGCGGACAAGACCGCGCTGGGAAGTCTTGTTGTAATAAGGGGTCACATGCAAAAGAGCGTCCGCGCCCGCCTGCCTGGCCTCCTTGGAAAGCCAGACGGCGTAAGCCGTGTCGTTGCTGCCCGCGCCCGCCACAACAGGCACACGCCCCGCGACGCGCTCCACCGTGTATCGGATGCATTCCACATGCTCCTCGTCCGTCATGGTGGTGCTTTCGCCGGTGGTGCCGCATATAACGATGGCGTCGGTGCCGCCCTCAATCTGGAAATCAATCAAATGGCCCAACGCGCCGTAATTGATGGAAAAATCATCGTTCATCGGGGTCGCGATCGCGACCCCGGAGCCGGTAAATACTGTTTTCTTCATGGAAATCCTCCTAAAATCAGCTTAGTACGCTACGGGTATGGATCTTGCAGGCGTCTTTAAAATTCCTGGAAGGTCAGTCTGCCCGAAGCCGCAAATCCGCCGCGCTTTTTAAAGCGCGGCTTCATCGCGCATATCTGCGCGATGCCCTTGGCGGCTTGCCGCCAAGGGGGATTTGCGGCGCTTGGATTACGCAAAGCCTGACTGCAAAGAACGCTCAATCCTGATCAAATATAGCCCTGCGCGCACAGAAGCTCCGCCATGAGCACGCCGCCGCCCGCCGCGCCGCGCACGGTGTTGTGCGAGAGGCTGACGAATTTAACGTCGTACTGTGTGTCCGGCCTCAGGCGGCCGATGGAGATGGCCATGGCGTTTTCAAGGTCGCGGTCCAGCCTTGTCTGGGGCCGGTTCTCCTCCTCGAAATAATGCAAAAACTGTTTGGGTGCGCTCGGCAGTTCCAGGCGCTGCGCTTCACCCTTAAAACTGCGCCAGCGTTCTATGATCTCGTCTATGGATATTTTTTTCTCAAAGCTGGCAAAGACAGCCGCGAGATGGCCGTTGCTCGCCGGTACGCGGATGCACTGCGTTGTAATGCGCGGGGAGACGGCGTCCACAATCACGCCGTTGTTAACGCTGCCCCAAACTTTAAGCGGCTCCTTCTCGCTTTTTTCTTCTTCGCCGCCGATGAAGGGGATAACATTGTCCACCATCTCGGGCCATGTCTCAAACGTTTTGCCCGCGCCCGATATAGCCTGATATGTGCAGGCAAGCACATCCTTGACGCCGAGATCCATCAAGGGATGCAGCGCCGGAACATAGCTCTGGATCGAACAGTTGGATTTGACGGCGATAAATCCGCGCTTTGTGCCCAGGCGTCCGCGCTGGTGCTCGATGACAGCGCTGTGCTCAGGGTTGATTTCCGGGATGATCATCGGCACATCCGGCACACCGCGGTTTGCGCTGTTGTTGGAGATGACCGGGCATTCCAACCGAGCATATCGCTCTTCAAGCGCTTTTGTCTCATCCTTGGACATGTCGACGGCGCAGAAAACAAAATCCACCATGCCGGCGATCGCGTCGGCGTCTGTCAGCGCGTCCATAATAACGATGTTTTTTACTTTTTCGGGCAAAGCCTTATCCATAACCCAGCGCCCGTTCATCAGCGCGCCGTACGCTTTGCCGGCTGAACGCGCGGAGGCGGCCAGAACCGTGATATTAAACCAGGGGTGATTGTCGAGTAGGGAGACAAAGCGCTGTCCCACCATACCTGTGGCGCCAATGACGCCCACGTTATATGTTTTCATTTACAATACTCCTTAAAATCTTAATAATAATTCTGTTTGCACGATCCAATTTATTTAAAACTATTTGCCGCCGGTCAATGAGTGCTTTATGGTCAATAATCCTTATAAGGGGTGGGGGACAAGGTCTCCGGGGTCATCCCCGTCTTACCGTTTTTGCCGCAACGCGGCATTCGTTTTCGTCCTTTTACATTCATCCTGCCCACTCCTTTCCTTCAACTCCGTTTTTCGATGCAAACGGCTTAACTAATAAGGCGCTCTGTATATTAAAAAAACCCCGGCTTGAAAACCGGAGTCGTTTGCAATATAATAGAAGGCATTGGCGCATACGCATGAACAGACCACGCGTTATATACAGCCAGACAGCGCTTCACCAACATTGCTTGATGACAGTTGCAACCCTTTCGGGACTGCACCCAGGGAAAAAGCCGCCGCGGCCCCCGCCCTTCGGCGAAAATCCCTTTCACAAAAGCTGCGACTTACGGCCGTCTGACTTTCGCTACTGATGATTTCCGCGCCTCTATCCGGTATTTACATATACAGTTATGTATTGCTTTGTTTTATTATTCAGTTTAATTCATTGTAGCATTATGCCCCATATCTGTCAATCGATTGTAGGCATATTTTATAAAATGGATAAAAATATAGGTTTTTGCGTGGAATAGGCTGTTGATATTTGACCTTATTCTGCCGCCGGGGCCATAAATACAGGCTGTTATCGTTTTATTTGTTTGATTTTATCTGTCCCGAATATGGCTTTTATTTATTATATGTCCTGTCAGGAGTAATGTGTGAAAAAATCTGATTTCTATTTTGATTTGCCGGACGAATTGATCGCCCAGAGTCCCATTGAACATCGGGATCACGCCCGGTTGTTGTGTGTGAGCAGGATGGCGGGCGCGCTTGAGCACCGATATTTTTATGAACTGCCGGATATCCTCAGTCCCGGAGACCTGCTCGTCCTCAACGACTCAAAGGTCATACCGGCCCGCCTTCTGGGCATCAAGGAACCGACGGGCGCGGCGATAGAATTTTTGCTGCTTGAAAAAAAGGCGGATGACATATGGGAGATTTTGGTGCGACCGGGGCGCAAGGCCATGCCGGGCACGGTTGTGTCTTTTGGCGGCGGGATTTTACGCGGCGAGGTGCTTGATATCCTCGAAGGCGGCAACCGATTGGCCAGATTCTCGTATGACTTGGGTCATGGCGACTTTTACGCGCTCCTGGATCAAATAGGATTGATGCCGTTGCCGCATTACATCACGGAAAAGCTGGAGGACAACACCCGCTACCAGACGGTGTATGCAAAGGACAGAGGCTCCGCCGCCGCCCCGACTGCCGGATTGCACTTTACGCCTGATTTATTGAATCGTCTCGATGAAAAAGGGATTGACAGGGCCTTTGTCACCCTGCATGTGGGTCTTGGAACCTTTCGGCCTGTGAAAAGCGATAATATCGAGGATCACAGGATGCATACCGAGCATT
>JAITVU010000423.1 GCA_031285645.1 Oscillospiraceae bacterium
CATCATGGCGATGATACCGGGGCTCAACAGCCTCTTTATTCTGCTCAACCACTCGTATTACGCCCGCTGGTTTTACATGCCCATTTTACTGATGGCGCTGGCGACGGTGCGCGCGCTCGAGGATGCGGCGTACGAGCGGCACGCCTTCAAGCGGGCGCTGCGGTGGTGCGCGCTCATCACGGCGGTCTTTGTGGCGGCGAGCGGGCTGACGCCCAATTTTGACGAGGAGGGCGCGCTGAAGTTCGGCATGGCCGAGGACAGCTTCATGCTCTGGGGCTCCGCGATTTTCGCCATAGCGGGCCTTGCGCTCACGGCCCTGGTTGTGCTGAAGCTGCGCCATCACAGAAATTTCATTCGTTTTACCGGCCTTGGCGTGGCCTTTGTGTCCGTCGTATTCACAATCTTTTTCATGGCCAACGGCAAAAACACGTTTGAGCGTTCGCAGTACGTCATCAACACGGCGATCAAGGGCCGCGACATGATTGATTTGCCGGACACCCCCTTTGCCAGGGCCGATGCTTATGACGCGATGGACAATCTGCTGATGTTCTGGCATCTGCCGAATATACAGGCGTTCCACAGCATCGTCCCGCCGTCCATCATGGAGTTTTACCCCGAAGTGGGCGTCAAACGCGATGTGGGCAGCCGGCCGGAGAGCGATTATTACGCGCTGCGCCCGCTGCTGTCGGTGCGCTGGCTCTTTATCCAGTCGGATAAGGACGAGCAGGAGCCCATGCCGGGCTACGTCAAATACGCCGAGCAGGTCGGCTTTAATATTTACGAGAATACAAACTTTATTCCGATCGGCTTCACTTACGACCAGTATTTAAGCCGGGAAGAATTTGACGGGGTTCAGATGAGCTACCGGGACAACATCCTGCTCAGGGGCGTTGTGCTGGAAGAGGAAAGCATCCTGCGCAATATGGATATCCTTGAGCCGCTTGACATCGGTGCGTTCGCGCCGTCGGAAGAGGTGCTCGCGCAGGACAGCGCGGACCGTGCGGCGTATACGGTGACTGATTTCGGCCGGGACCGATTCGGCTTCAGCGCCAAAGCTGATTTTGAAACGGACAGGCTTGTGTTTTTCAGCGTGCCCTGGGAGGAAGGCTGGACCGCGACGGTAAACGGCGCGCCGGTTCATATTGAAAAGGCCAATATCGGCTTTATGGCGGTGCGCGTACCCGCGGGTCCCGCCGATATCCGCTTTGACTATATGACGCCCGGCCTCTTTGAGGGTATGATCATCACGAGCATAGCCGGTATCGCGCTGCTTGTGTACATCCTTGTCACGCGCCCGAAGCGCGGGCGCGCCCCTCTGACGACACAGCAGGTTAACGCCGCGATCGCGACCGGAAAAAGCGTCACGATTCCGGCGGACGAATACAGGGCGCTCTTTGACGCCAAACAGCGGGCTCAGGATTTGCAGCGGGCGCTCAACGAGGCCGCGGCGACCCGCATTGACGCCGCGCTGCCGCCGGATGAGCAGACGCTGCGTTTTGTGGATCCTGCGGATAATATTGATACGGATGAGGGGCCGCGGGGTGAATAACGCCTGTTAAGATGACAAAACTTAATTCAACTGTCATTTTATACAGGTCCCGTCCATGAGGGCGGGGGAATCAAAACGGTAAAAGCGGCAATGGCGATACGGACAATCCGCCTTTACCAATCGCCTGATTTTTGACATCATATGGTGAACGAACGTCAAAACCGGACCTTTTTTGACGTTCGCTGAGTATAAAAGTTAAGGAGGAGCGGCTCCCGCGCTCTGCGCGGACCGGCCGGCGTGAATTTGGCTGATATTTTATATATTGTTGTGCCCTGCTACAACGAGGAATCGGTGCTCGGTGAAACATCCGCCCGCCTTAAAATAAAAATGCAGGGACTGATCGCCGCGAGGCGCATCGCGCCTGAAAGCAAGGTGCTTTTTGTGGACGACGGCAGCAGAGACAAAACATGGGATATGATCGCCTCCCTGCATCATGCGGATTCCCTTTTCTCCGGCGTGAAGCTGGCGGGCAACAGGGGGCACCAGAATGCCCTCATGGCGGGGTTGATGACGGCGAAGGAACTGGCGGACGTGACCATATCGATGGACGCCGATTTGCAGGACGACATCGACTGCGTGGACAGGTTTCTGGATAAATACGCGGACGGCTGCGACATTGTTTACGGCGTGCGCAGCGACCGGAAGTCGGACACGGCGTTCAAGCGCGGAACGGCTCAGCTATTTTATAAAATCATGGCCGGTCTCGGCGTCAACATTGTTTACAATCACGCCGATTACCGCCTCATGAGTAAACGGGCCCTTGAGGGCCTCGCGCGTTTTCGCGAGGTCAACCTTTTCCTGCGCGGCATTGTGCCTTTGATCGGTTATAAAACCGATACGGTGGAATATGAGCGGGGCGAGCGCTTTGCGGGGGAATCCAAATACCCGCTCAGAAAAATGCTTTCCTTTGCGTGGGACGGCGTGTCCTCGTTCAGCGTGCGTCCCATCCGCATGATCACTGTGTTGGGGTTTGTGGTTTTTGCCGTCAGCTTGTGCCTGATGGTGTATTCTCTTATTGTCAAGCTGCTCGGCCATACGGTGCCCGGCTGGTCCACGCTGATGATTTCGATTTGGCTTTTGGGGGGCCTTCAGCTTTTGGCGCTCGGCGTTATCGGCGAATATATAGGGAAGATTTACGGCGAAGTCAAGGCGCGCCCCCAATTTATTATTGAGACGGTGCTGGATGAGAACAGCCTTTGTCATTAAGGCGATTCTCATATCACGGCGCGTCAGCCGTCGTGAAAACAGGCCGTTTTAGGCCGCAGTCCGCCGTGACGATACGCCATTAAGAAACGACGACGGGTATCGTCGTTTTTATGTTTAATATCAAGCGGTTATTTTATGTCATTTTGAGCGAGGCGAAGAATACCGCATTGGCTTGAAAACGGCATCGGGCTTAGCCGGTTTGCGGGTGAATGCGGCGTTTCACAGCCGGGGCTTGTTTCGTTGACTTTTATTCTGTTATATTTTAGGATATAGTCAGACAACTTGAAAATGGGCACGCCATTTTCAAGCAGCGGACGATAGTCCGCTGGCAAGCGAAGCGTGCGTTTGGCTATGCAATCGAAACAAAAGCCGCCTTGGGCGGCTTCCTGCGGCACACAGTGCCGCAGGATTCAAAATGTACCATTTTGAATATGTTTGATTATATTGTCATATAGGTTTAAAATTGTGTCGCAATTTTAAACCTATACAGCTATAGTGATGAATACCTGCCGGTGGATTGATGAAAAATGCCGGTTCCCGCCGAAGCAGGTTTTTAAGGCGGCGGGAAGAACCAAGCGGGAAGAGGGATTGCCATGGGAGTGAGAATAGCGGCCACGGCGCTGGGCCTTGTATTGCTGTGCTCCTGCAGCGCGGCGAATCTGCCTGTCGCCGGCGTGAACGATTTACTCAAAACGCCGACGCTCAACCGTATGCAGGCCGAGATTTACGAGGCGCTGGAAGCCACGTTATACCTGCCCGATATTGTTTACCGTTACCCTCAGCAGGGCGAAAACCGCACGCCCTTTATATTTTATGACCTCAGCGGGGACGGCAGGGATGAGGCCATCGTTTTTTATTCCTTTGCGTCGAGGACATCGGAGATACGGGCGAAAATCCTGTGCCGGGATGACGACGGAAAGTGGTATTCTTTCAGCGACGTGCCCGGTCAGGGCGATCAGGTCGACTTTGTCGACTTTGCGTCCATCGCCTCGGCGGACCGGCCCAGTATGCTCATCGGCTGGCAGGATACGGCCCGCAGGGAATACCACCTTGAAATATTTTCCATGAACGATGAAGCGTTTGTTAAGGAGGCGCAGCACAAATACGCGGCGTTTTCCATTGCGGATTACGGCGGCAATGAATTGTCTCAGATTGTGCTTGTGTCCAGGGAGAACCGCGGCCTGCCCTACGAAGTCCGCCTCATCGGCAGCCATAACGGCCAGGTGCGCCAGGTTGCGGCTGTGACGCTCTTTGAGGATGTGGAATCGATTCTCCAAATGAAGCAGGGACGCCTTTGGGACGGCAGCATCGCCGTTTTCATCGACGAACTCCTGGACAACGAAACGGTGGCCACGGAGATTATCCGCGTGTCGCCCCATGCCCTCAGCCTCGTGGCGGGGGCGAGCGCCGGACAGGAAGGCCTTCCCTGGGACTATTATCTCTCGACGTTCCGTCCCGACAGGGTTTTATCGATCGATATCAACAATGACGACCTTGTGGAAATTCCGTATTCAGTGCCGATGCCCGGCGCCGAGGAAAGCGACGAGGCGACGCCGCTGACGCTGACAATGTATCGCCGCCCCACGGCGGAGGGCCTTGAATACGTGTGCGCGGCCGCGGTGAACAACGCCGACGGCTACATGGTTTTTTATCCCGAGCGCTGGCTCGAGCGCGTCAAGGTGGTTGACCATCCCGAGGCCGGGCAATGGCGTTTTTACGAGGTCGACGAGAGGAGCCTGGAGCCCACTGTCGAGTTGCTGCGCGTGACGGTTTATTCAATGCGCGATTACAACGGGCAGGAATCGGATGAGAACATTTTACTTGCTACAAGAGGCGCGATGCAGTATTATGGATATATCCCGGCGTCTTCCGCCGAGTCCGACCTGGCTGTGACGCCCGGGGAGGTCCGGGATGCGCTGTTTGTCCTGGCTTAGAGGACCCCAAAAGCGCGCGGTGAGCATGTGGCCGGTATAAGCCGTCCCCGGCGGCGCGCGGCGACAGCCGTCAAGCGGAGTTCATAGTCAAACCGCTTAAAAAGCCTGCGGGCGATCGTTGAGTCGCTGCCTTTTAGTGCCTTGACGATATATGGCAGTGTTGATTCCTTATGATAATGATGACTACTATAGAGTGCGCCGCCCGGCGCCCGGGACCACGCCCCGCAGCACATGGTCCCGGGCGGGCGCGAACCCGTGCCGCGGAGAAACGAGGATATATGAAGAGAATACTTGTTGTTGAGGACGAGGATGTCATCCGCGACTTTGTCGTCATCAACCTGAACAGGATGGGTTATGAGGTGGTGGATGTCGCCACGGGCGAGGCCGCGCTGGAAGAGTTTGAAAAGAGCGGCGGCGACTTTGACATCGCGCTGCTGGACGTCATGATGCCCGGCATCGACGGTTTTGAGGTCTGCAAGCAGATCCGGGCCAAGTCGAACGCCATCGGCATTATCATGCTCTCCGCCAAAACACAGGAAATGGACAAAGTGAGCGGGCTGATGCTCGGCGCGGACGACTATATCACAAAGCCGTTCAGCCCGACGGAGCTGATCGCGCGCGTCGACGCCGTCTACCGCCGCGTGTCCATGGTCCGCTCGGGCGGTGACGCGTCGTCGAAAATCGTGTCCGGCGATTTCGTGCTCAACCTGAAGAGCCGCTCTCTCACCCGCCGGGGCGAGACAATTGAACTGACGCAGGTGGAGTTCCAGATCATGGAGTTTTTCATGAGCAACCCCAATGTCGCGATGGAGCGCGGCGAGATTCTCAAAAAGGTGTGGGGAGAAAACTACTTCGGCGATGTGAAAATTGTGGATGTAAACATCCGCAGGCTGCGCATGAAAATCGAGGACGACGCCTCCAACCCCAAGCATATCCTGACAATTTGGGGATACGGTTATAAGTGGGCGGATTAGTCTGTACCGCCTTGCGCGGCGCCGAAATAGTCAATCAACTTAATATCCGCTACGATTTTCAGCGGCGATAATATCTGCCGGCACAAGCGGATTGAAGCCCCCCTGTATATTGATAAAATTCCGGCGGAGGTTTTTATGGCGGTCAAAAAAATAACCATGCGCTGGCTGCTCAACAACTTCGCCGTCATTGTCCTCATCATCATCCTGGCGGTGGTGGCCGCGGGATTCAGCATATCCAACTACCACTACAACAATGTGCGGCAGACGCTCTCGTCGCGCGCTGATATTGTGGGCGCCGCCGTGACGCAGTACGCGCAGGACGGCGCGTTGGATTTTTCTTCGCAGGTGCAGGGCTATGTCGCCTCGTTTTCCCAAAAGGCGCGCATGGAGCTGATGACCATTGACGGCGAGGGTAAAATCGGGTTGACGTCGAGCGGCTTTGAGCCTGAGGATAAGCGCCTTGACGATTATATGGAGGCCATAAGCGGCGGCGGGCGCAGCGGCGAATATGTCGGGCATCTCGGCGGCCAGCGCGTTATGGCTTTTACGCTTTTAACGCCGATTGAGGGGGAAACGTCCCTTTCCGCGATACGCCTTGTAACGTCTTTAGAGAATGTGGACCGGCAAATCGCCGCCATTATTACAGGCATGGTTTTGCTTGGCGTGTGCGTGCTGTTCCTCATTTTGTTCTCGAGCTCATACTTTATCAGCTCCATTGTCAACCCCGTGGGACAGGTTGGCGAGACGGCCCGGCGCATCGCGGGCGGTGACTTCGGGGCGCGCCTTGTGAAAAAAAACAATGATGAAATCGGGGAACTCTGCGATGTCATCAACTATATGGCCGAGGAGCTTGGCGCGGCCGAAAAGATGAAGAACGATTTTATTTCATCCGTTTCACACGAGCTGCGGACCCCGTTGACGGCGATACAGGGCTGGAGCGAGACCATATTGGCCGATGGCGGGGAGGACAAGGAAATGCTGGGCCGCGGCATGGGGATTATCATCGGGGAGACGACGCGCCTCTCCGATATGGTGGAGGAGCTGCTGGATTTTTCCCGCATGCAAAGCGGCCGCCTCAAGCTGATTCGCACCAAGACCGATGCCGTCGCCGAGCTGTCCGAGGCCGTCATGATGTACACGGAGCGTGCCCGTAGGGATGGGATCGCGCTGGTTTTTGAGGATGAGGACGTTACGGTCACCGTCAACGGCGACAAAAACAGGCTGCGCCAGGTCTTCGTCAATGTCATCGACAATGCCGTCAAGTATTCCGACAGCGGCGGTAAGGTAACGGTCACGGCCAGGGTGGACGGCGACAGCCTCGTCATCGCCGTGGCGGACAAGGGCCAGGGCATAAAACCCGAGGACCTGCCAAAGATAAAGACAAAATTTTATAAGGCCAATTCCACGCGCCGGGGTTCCGGGATCGGGCTTGCCGTCGCGGACGAGATTGTAACGCGGCATGACGGCGCTTTAACCATTGATTCCGTCTACGGCGCGGGGACGACGGTGACCATCACGCTGCCTGTGTTTAAAGGCGACGACCTTGCCCAAATTGACACCTCCGGGCAAGGTTGAGCGGTGGCCCCGCGTATCGGGCTCTCCGTCACAGAGGGAGAATAGGCCCCGGGAATGAAACCCTCCGGAGGGGGGCGCTGTTTGACTTGATGCGGGTACACATAATTGATCGCTGGAAGGGATTTCTGAGCATGAAAGAGTCATTCAAGACCTCGATCGGGGGTCAGGCCCTCATTGAAGGGGTCATGATGCGGGGGCCCGGCCGCTCGGCCATGGCTGTGCGCAAACCCGGTGGGGAAATCGATATTGAGAGCTGGGAAACGAAATCGCCGAAGGCCTGGTACAGAAAAACACCTTTTGTGCGCGGGATTTTCAATATGGTGGATTCCCTGATATTCGGCTATAAGTGCTTGATGAAGTCGGCGGAGAAGGCCGGTTTCGACGATGAGCAGCCCTCAAAATTTGAGGTTTGGCTCGCCGATAAAATGGGAAAGCATGTCTCGACGATTGTGTCCGGCTTTGCCCTTGTTGTGGGCATTGTGCTCGCGGTCGGCCTGTTCATGGTTCTGCCCACTTTTATTGTCGGCCTTTTTGCCGGGTTCCTGCCGCCCGCGCCGGTTGTGCGCTCGCTGATAGAAGGCGTGATAAAAATCGGGGTGTTTATTCTTTATCTGGCGCTCGTGTCCAGGATGAAGGATATCAGGCGGGTTTTTGAGTATCACGGCGCCGAACACAAGACCATCGCCTGTTACGAGGCGGGAAGGGCGCTCACGGTCGACAACATAAGGCCGATGTCCCGCTTTCACCCGCGCTGCGGCACCAGCTTCATGCTCATTGTGCTTGTGGTCTCCATTATACTGTTCTCGGTTGTGACATGGAACCATATCGTGATACGCGTCGTACTTAAAATCGCGCTGCTCCCTGCTGTCGTGGGCATCGCGTATGAAATTATCAAATTTGCCGGGCGGCATGACAATGCCTTGACGCGGACCATCTCGGCGCCGGGCATGTGGCTTCAGAGGCTGACGACCTTTGAGCCGCATGACGACCAGATCGAGGTGGCGGTCGCGTCCATGCAGCCGTGCATTCCGGGGGAGAAGGGCACAGATGAGTGGTAAGGGCGCCCCGACATACCAGGAGCTTTACACAATGGCTGTTGATATGCTGGATTCCCGGTTTGACGCGGGCCAGCTGTTTTTTCACGCCACACAGAAGCGCGTGCATCATTTGCCGTTTATGGGCGGGAAACCGGCGCCGGCCAATGTGGAACGCATGCTGCGCGGCATGTGCGAGAAGCGCCGGGCCGGGGTGCCGCTCCAGTACATTTTGGGAGAGTGGGAATTCTACGGCCTGCCCTTCAAAGTCGGCCGCGGCGTGCTGATTCCGCGTTCGGAAACGGAGCTGCTGGTCGATACGGCCCTTGAACTCGCGCGGAAATTTGAAAAGCCGGAAATCCTCGATCTCTGCTCCGGCACGGGCTGCATCGCGGTGGCGCTCGCGCACAGCCTGCCGCAGGCGAAAGTGACGGCGCTGGAGTTTTCGTCCTACGCCTATTCCTTTCTCGTGCAGAATGTGGCGCTCAACAAGTGCGATGTCCAGACGGTGCAGGCGGATGTCGACAGTTATTACCACAAAACGAGGGTGGATATTTTAGCCTGCAATCCGCCCTATATCCCCTCCGAGACCATATCGACGCTGCAATCCGAAATATGGTTTGAGCCCCGCCGCGCGCTGAACGGCGGCACGGACGGCCTGGACTTTTACCATGTCATCGCCAAAAATTACCGCAGGCAGATTAACCCCAACGGCTGGATATGCTTCGAGGTCGGCAAGGGCCAGAGCGATCAGGTGTCGTCAATCCTTGATGAAAACGGCTATGTCGGCGTCACAGTCAAAAATGACCTTGCCGGGATTCCCCGTGTTGTCTATGCCAAACGCTGACGTTCATTGCCGGTATTGTGAGCGAACGTCAAAAACGGTTCGTTTTTAAAGTCCGCTGAGTATAAAAGCCGGGACGGCCCGTTTGGGCAAACGGCCGGTCTATTCCCGCGCCGCGCGCACATCGCCGTTTTCACGCCGCATGGGGCGGCGCTTTAAATGATTAACACGGAAGGAGCCTTTATGAAAAAAATCTGGGCCGCGCTCACCGGCTATGTCAGGGCGACGGATAAATGGCTGATCTTTCTGTGGGTTGGGGCGTCGGCCGCGTCGGTGCTTTTTTTGTACGGCCTTTACACATCGGATCTGGCGTCGAAATCGACCGTGCTCAAGCAGGTCGCGGCAATAGCAATGGGTTTTGTGGCCGCCGTCGTCATATCCCTGTTTGATTACCATACGCTGTTGAAGCTATGGAAGCTGTATATGCCGCTCGCGCTGCTCCTTGTGGGCCTGACCTTTTTTATCGGGACAGGGACCAGGACCGACGAGGCCTGGATCAATATACCGCTCGGCCCGTTCAGCTTTTCACTGCAGCCCTCCGAGGTGCTGAAAATATCTTTTATCACCACGATAGCGCTTCACTTGAGCAAGGTGCATGAGAACATGAACGCCCCGCTCAATGTGCTGCTTTTATGCGTTCACGGCGGCGTCCATGTCCTCCTCATCCAGCTTCAGGGCGACAGCGGGTCGGCGCTCGTTTTTCTCGTCATTTTTATTGTGATGCTTTTCTTCGCCGGCATCAGCTGGAAGTATATTGCGGCCGCGGTTGTGCTCCTGGTGCCGCTTGTGCTGGTGGTGTGGTTCTTTATTATGACGCCCGATCAGCAAATGCGTTTTCGCATCGTCCAAAACCCCGAGCTCGACTCCGCGTACGCGTACCAGCAAATGCAGGGAAAGTTGGCGCTCGGTGTTGGCGGCGTGCAGGGGACGGGTATTTTCTCAGGGCGCCATGTGCGCGTGCCCGAGATATACAACGACTTCATCTTCTCATTTATTGGCGAAGCCACAGGCTTTATGGGCTGCCTGGGCGTGATCATGCTCCTCACGGCCATCTGCTTCAAGATCCTTTATAATTCCAGCCTCGCGGCGGATAACACGGGGCGCTTCGTCTGTGTGGGCGTGTTCGCGATGATGCTTGCGCAGACGATCATGAATGTCGGTATGTGCATCGGCGTATTGCCCGTCATCGGCGTGACGCTGCCGCTGTTTTCGGCGGGCGGCACTTCGGTGATTTCTTTGTATCTGGCGCTTGGCCTGGTGCTCAGCGTTTACAGGCATTCGAGCACGGGCTTATTCTACAACGAGGTCGGCGCGCCGAAGGAAGTTTTTTAAAAACGTCGGGAGTGCATGTGTTGAAAAATACGCGGCCTGTTATAAGGCCTGTATTCTGGTGG
>JAITVU010000044.1 GCA_031285645.1 Oscillospiraceae bacterium
GCCCCGCTGCACAGCAGCGCCCTGCTTGACTGCCTTAAAATGAACCCCACCGCAGCAAGACTGCGGTGGGGTTCATAATAAAAGAAACACATTCATTGCTTGGCATTGCTCAGGATTTCAAAATAAAGCAAAAACCAGCCGCCATTCCAAGCGTCACAAAAAATCTCAAGGCTCATTGCTGACGTTTAGAAATGACTCACGCCCATTTTTATCAGGCGTTCGCGTATTTCGGCCGCATCGACATTGCGCGGGCGTATTTTCCTGCCTGTGCTGATGGCCGCCGCCGCGCCCGCGGCCTGTCCCAGATCCATCATGTTGCCCATGCTCTTACCGGCGGCCTGGCCCATTTGCGTTGTGGAACTGCAGCGGCCCGCTACAAGCATGTTTTCGATGCGTTTGGGCAGCATGGAGCGGTAAGGGAACGCGTGGCCGGAAAACATCTTATGCCCCTCCGCGTGCGCAAGGCCGCCCGCGTCAATCGCGCCATAGCGCCGGGCCACGATGTCATCAAAGTCCTTGCCGCTCTGGGAGTCTTCAAGCGTCAATACATAATCGCCGACAATCCGGCGCGACTCCCGTACGCCGACGTTCGCGCCCGTGCGGACAAGGCAGCAGTTCTCGAGCCCCGGGATCTTCTTTTTCCTGGCCAGCGCCACAAAATCCACCGCCACCTGGATGCCGAAACGCTCGGCGATATTGAGGTCTGTGATATTGCTGCCGTCCAGCTCGCCCACATCGAGGTAGCCGCCGTTGTTGACAGAGACGACACCGGGCACCGTTGAACGGTCAAAATGATAATAGGACGTGTAAAAGCCCTCGGTTTTCGCCTCGGCAATAATGTCTTTAAAGGCGCCGGATGTATAGTTTTCGGGATTTTGCTGCTCGCCCAGATAAAAGTCGATCAACTTATCGACGTCGACATTGGCCAGCGCAAACACAAGCGACACCTTCATAAAACCGTTTTCGCCGCCAACCTCCATCTCCGCGCCGGAATAATAGGCGACATCCCCGTCCCCCGTCGCGTCGATGATGACATCGGCCGTATACTCCTTGCGGCCTCCCTTGCCGTTTACAACCACGCCTTTTATGGTGTCACCATCCATTAAAACATCCGTAACAGGGCTGTAGAGCCTGTAATGGCAGCCCACTTCCTCAAGCAGGTTGAACACGGCAAGGCGCAGGTAATCGGGATGAATATGCATCCCGTCGCCATCCACCCACGAAACTTTGCCGGGACGGCAGGCGTCGTCACCGTACTCCTTAAGCTTGTCAATGAGCATGGTGTGGACGCCGCCGCGATCGCCGCCGTTGAGCAGCATACGGTTCATCGGCATCCACAACGCCACCGAAGCCACGCCGCCGAAAAAGCTGCGTCCCTCCAAAAGAAGCGTATCCGCCCCGTTTTTAGCCGCCGACACCGCCGCGCCGATACCGGCGGGCCCGCCGCCGACTACAATGACATCGTAATGATCTTTAACATCGCGTATAAAGGACTTGATTGTTTCCGCTTGCATACAGTACTCCTTTGACAATTTAATATAAATATTGTAAAGCAGCTTGAAAACCCGCTGTTTAAGACTTGTTACGCGCGCGTAAAGCGCGCTTAATATATGACATCCGGAATGAAAGGTCTAATCCGCTTGACAGGCAATCATACTTGCGGCTGATGCCCTATGGCAGTATCTCCATTTCAGCTTCCTGCATGCCCTGCGTCACGGCTTTGAGGTTCGCAATGGAAGCGCCGTCATAGTGGCCGAGCGAAAGCCCGTCTATGCCGAGATTGGCGGCCCGCCTGATGCTCTCGCGTATAATCTCGGGCGTGGCGTTGGGCCGGATGCCGATTGACGCGAGAACCGGCTTGTCAAAGCCGACGCCGCGCCGTATCTTGGCAATCTGGCGCTGCTTGACAATCAGCCTGTCCGGATTGCCCGTCTGCTCGGAATAGTCCGAATCGCGCACAGAATCAACACAGTCCTTGAGGTCGCCGTGCCGCAGTCCCATAAACTCCTGATACTCAAAGCAGTGATTCAGGCGAACCTCCACCTTGCTGTCGGCCGCTTTAACCGCGTTATAAATTTCAGTGAGAATTTCCTTAATGCTCTCCATACGGAACGCCATCCACTGGTAAACGCCCGGGAACTCCAGCAGCAGCCCGGCGCTGGACAGCCCCGACGCCAGCAGGAGGTCCTTGTCCATACGCGCCTCGCCTATTTCGGCATTGACCAATGTGGAGAGGCGGCCCGCGTCATGCAGAATCAAATCCCAGTCATATCCCTTTGACAAGGCTTTATGCCGGCACTCCTGACAGAAACAGCCGCCGTTAACCGTATGCATCATACGCTCAAGCCCGCTTGTATAGCGGCTGTTGATAGACGCGGCGCCCGCGGACTCAAAGAGCAGCAGGCAGGTCTGTATAAAATCGACGTCGTGATTGCGCACGGTTTCGGCAAACAATGTGGTGATATACTGCCGGACATGGGGATTATTCAGGCACAGGTAACTTCCGCCGCCAACCGGCGTGCCATCCAGGTGCTTCTGCAATATCTGAGGGTTTTCCTTCTGCGCCTTCGCCGTATCGTAAATTGTATGGGACAGTTCAACCCCCATTTTCAGGTTGCGTTTCCTGGCCGCGCCGGACAGCGTGTCCAGCCAATCCGTGCCGTTGAGAAAATCGCGCTCGGATTTAACGGGTTTGAGCAGCATACCGTCAAACGCCTTGTCGGACACACGGTAATAAATGCGGCTGTTCTCCGGTATATAGAATTTTCGCACAGGGTTATGCGGGTAAAAGCTGCCGGTCAGCGGCCTCTTTTCCCAGTGCATCACGCCGATCAGATACAAACTGTTCGCGGACGCAAGGCCTGTGACGTTATCGATGCACCTGTCAACACCCTCGTCCGCCAAATCCCATGGATACAGGCTGGCCGCCACCTCTTTTATGTACATAAAACGTCCTCCTTTTTAACATGTGCTTCCATCAAGCGGGTATCAATACTCATTGAATTCGACAGCTCATACGTGCGGGCACGATTTTAAAGCAAATTAAACCGCTTCTTATCTGTTAGCCTTTATTGTGACATGCCGAATTGCACAAGATTTACAGCTATATTGTACTATATTGACCACGTGGGGTAAAGGAGTAAGGTAATGTAAAACACCCTTTATTCGTGAAATCATCCATATTCGCGGCTCTTTTCTCTCCAAATCGGTGTAAACGCCCTGTTTATTATGCTTAAATGTCACATAATCACATCGACAATCCCGGTTTGATCTGCATGGCGTCCAATCTTTTTTCATTGACGTAATACCGCTTGCATGATAAAATGTTATCAAAAAAAATTTGTCAAATTGTGATTAAATCAGTCGGATATAAAGGTTATATAGCAATATATTAATTATTGATTAATAGCCGGCCACACAGGGCGTGTTTTGTCTATACGGCAAAATGATGCCGCGAGGCATCTACCCGACTGATTTTGTATTGTTGCGTATATTATATAATATAATAACCTAAACAATGTGTTGCTTGGCGCTAATAGCCGTA
The DNA here is from genome assembly GCA_031285645.1 of Oscillospiraceae bacterium. Lineage (GTDB taxonomy): Bacteria > Bacillota > Clostridia > Oscillospirales > Ruminococcaceae > WRAV01. The sequence continues at coordinate 3,545 of JAITVU010000044.1, forward strand.
CGGCAACGCCATTCAGGGGGATTTATGCTGACACATGCTACCTTAACCCGCCAGGGTGGGCGCACATATAACGAAGATCATCTGAATATTGTGGAAAATGGGGCCGGTTCGCTCTTTCTCCTCGCCGACGGGCTTGGCGGGCATGGCCGCGGACGCGAAGCGTCTGACGCCATCGTCGGCAAAGCGTGTGAGGTTTATCTCGCCGGCCCCCGCGCCGTATTGGACGAGTGCTTTCAAAAGAGCCAGGATTTTTTAATGGCGGAACAGATCAGGCTCAACGCCCAAAATGAGATGAAGTCCACTTTTGTCATTCTCTGGATATCGGGTGGTATGGCTTATTCGGGCCACATCGGGGATTCGCGGCTTTATCATTTCAGAAAAAACCGGCTCCAGTTTCGCAGCCTTGATCACAGTGTTCCGCAAATGCTTGTCGCCAGCGGCGAAATTAAAGAGAAAGATATCCGCGGCCATGAAGACCGCAACCGATTGCTGCGTGTCATGGGCATGGAGTGGAATACGCCGAAATATGAGCTGCACCCCTCGGTTAAAACAGCGCCGGGTGACAGTTTTCTGCTGTGCAGTGACGGCCTGTGGGAATGGATCGACGAAAAAATGATGATTAAGACGCTTAAGGCCGCAAAAACACCCGCGCAGTGGCTTGAGAATATGGAGCGCACCATTCTCGCAAACGGCGAGGGTCATAATATGGATAATTACTCGGCGATCGCCGTATGGATCAGGTAGGTATTTTTTGAAAGACGGCCATCATTTATGACCATTCCAAGCCGAGATATCTTGGGCGTAATATATGAATTTATATGAAATCACTGTTTCATGTGCAATTGTGTAAACAGGGCGGTTCGCAGCCGCGTTATTTCTTAAAAGTGTAATGGCGGAGGTCTTTTATGCCTATTAAGCAGTGTCCGAACGGTCATTATTATGACGACGGCAAACATGATGAATGTCCCCACTGCGGCAACACGGACCCGCATGACGCCCT
>JAITVU010000077.1 GCA_031285645.1 Oscillospiraceae bacterium
TGCTCTATATGGGCAACCAGACAGAGAATGGGGAATTCTATATCTATTTTGAGGGCGGCATCGCCACCAACACCTATGTGCTGCCCCGCCTGCGGGAAATCATCACAGCTCTTGTGTCAAATAAATCTCTGTATGAGAAAATGAATAAAACACCGCCGATCCTGCCAATCATGGATAAGGAGCCCGCTCCGGTTTTGCCGGGGAGCAGCGGCGTCACGGCTGACCAGCTTGCTCAGGCCGACCTCAGCATTATGGGCGCCGGGGCGATGGCGATCGCGCAGGACATGATGTCTTGAAAAGTGAATTCGGGCGTGAACGGAATCTGATTGAACAATGTAAAGCACTCTTCGCGCCGTATCCGTTCTTTCATGACGTGTGTGATTAACGGCGTCCATATACAACATGTCAAATGGATCGCCTTGCCTGTTTTGCATGGTTTACAAACGAATGGAAATATTGTATAATACTTTGGCAGTACATGCTGGTTTATACGGATACACGGATTCTGTGCGACAGGGCGCCGCGAACCATGTCAGGCGGGGAACCGAGCAGCATTAAGCGGAATTTCCTGTGCGCCGCAGCCAATCTGTGTATCCTTATAAAGCAGCATGTCGCTGCGTTTGGCCATGTGGGGCGGAAGACATGTCTTCTGTCCTTCGTCCTTGTATTGGGAGGGATAGCGTGAAAAAACACGCTATATCATCAGATGTGCCAATTTCTCTCCGCCTGCGGGCGGCAACCGCAATTGACGCACAAAAAGACCATTCCTTTTCATGGTCTTTTTGTGCCTGGGTTTTGCGAAAGGAATGGTCTTTTACATGTATCAGGCCCTGTACCGCAAATGGCGTCCCAGGACATTTGACGATGTTGTGGGGCAGGAACACATCACGCAGACGCTTAAAAACGAGGTGGCCGCGGGACGGCCCTCCCACGCTTACCTGTTCTGCGGCACAAGGGGTACGGGCAAAACCACATGCTCGAAAATATTGGCCAAGGCCGTCAACTGCCCCAATCAGAAAGACGGCAATCCTTGCTGCGCGTGCGATATCTGCCGCGGCGTCGAGGACGGTTCCATTTTGGACATCACGGAAATTGACGCGGCGTCAAACAGCGGTGTGGACAACATCCGTGATCTGCGCGAGGAGGCCTTTTACACCCCCACCGTATGCCGTTACAGGGTTTATATCATCGACGAGACGCACATGCTCAGCACCGGCGCTTTCAATGCCCTACTTAAAATTATGGAGGAGCCGCCCGCGCATGTGCTCTTTATCCTTGCCACCACGGAGATACACAAAGTACCGGCCACCATTCTATCCCGCTGCCAGCGCTTCGATTTCAGGCGCATCGCCAGCGGCGTCATCGCGGACCGCTTGCTCACTATTGCCGAAGACGAGGATTTCACCTTGTCGGCCGACGCCGCAGACCTGATCGCGCGGCTTTCGGACGGCGGCATGCGTGACGCCATTTCCCTGCTCGACCTCTGCGTCTCGTCGGATGCGCACGTCACGGCGGAGACTGTGCGGGAGCGGGCGGGCCTTGTCGACCAATCCTATTTATTCGATATTGCGCGCGCTGTGTCCGGCGCGGACAGTGGCGCTGTCTTCAGTGTCATGGCGGATCTGTGGGCGCGCTCTGTCGATTATCAAAGGCTGTGCGAACAGCTCATCGGCTTTTACCGCAACCTGATGGTCGCCAAATCCGTTTCCGATCCGGACGACCTGATCGCCTGCCTGCCGGAAGAGCTGGAGCAATATAAAATCATGGCAAAAGACACCCCTATGCCGGATATTATGCGCTGTCTTGATATATTGCAGGATGCGCTCGTGCGCATGTCCCGCGTTTCGGCCCGCCGGGCGGAGCTCGAAATGGCGCTGCTCAAGCTCGCGGCGCCGGCGCGGCGTCCCGATGTCGAGGATGACCTGCTGGCGCGTGTTGAAAAGCTTGAAACCGCCGTTAAGTCAGGCGTTATGTCACGCGCCCCCGAAACGGACGCACGCGCCAAGGCGGCGCCTGACCCCATGCCGGACAGCGAGGAAATACAAAAGACGAAGGTGGCCCTCTTTGAGCGGTGGGACGACGTGCTCGGCATCCTGATGGAAAAGAACAAGGCGTTGCACGGCGCGCTGGTCGGCTCAAAGGCCTATACGGGCGGCGATCTTTTCCTTGTCGACGCCGGTCCGCTCTTTGCCAGTCTGGTCCGCACTGACGGCTACGCAAAGGAAAGCCTGCGCGACGCGCTCATCGCCGTTACAGGGCGGAAATACAGGCTTGGCCCTTACAACGCCAAAAAATATGAGGTTGACAGCCCGGCAAACAGCCAGCTGGACGACATCCTCAGCAAAGCCGGGGCCATGGGCGCCGATATTCAGGTCAGGTAAAAACATCCTTCTCTCACTCACAGGCAGCGCATTTCGTATAGAATGTATCACCCTGTCTTTTATTTGAAAATATAATCGCCAATCAAATGACCGGCCTCCGGCTATGCCGGACCGGCATAAATTCCGAAGCTAAGAAAGGAATGAACAGCGTTATGAAAGCAAGACTGCCCGAAGGATACGGCGGTGGGCCGCAAAATATGAACGCCATGATCAGACAGGCGCAAAAAATGCAGGAGCAGATGGCCGAAAAGCAGGAGGAACTCAACGCGCGTGAATTCAGGGCCACAGTGGGCGGCGGGGCCGTCGAAGTGGTGATGATGGGCAATAAGCAGCTCTCATCCATTGCCATAAAACCCGAAGTCGTTGATCCCGACGATATTGATATGCTGCAGGACCTTGTCGTCGCCGCTGTCAACGAAGCCTACCGCACGGTTGACGATGCCAGCACACAGG
>JAITVU010000207.1 GCA_031285645.1 Oscillospiraceae bacterium
CTCAAAGCCGACATTCATGATGCTGCCCGCGTTCATGATGAGCAGGATGGTCGCGGTCGGGATGATTCCCGGCAAATCAATGTGGATCATGCGCTGGAAACGGCTGGCGCCGTCGATCATGGCGGCCTCATGCAGCCCGTAATCCACGCCCGCAAGCGCGGCGAGGTATATAATGGTGCCCCAGCCGCAGTTCTGCCACACGCCGGACCACACATAAATGGACGAAAACATATCCGGGTTCGCCATAAAATCGATGGGCGCAAACCCCAGGGCTTTGATGGCGAAATTGACAATGCCGACATGGGGCGAGAGGAACTGGAGAATCATGCCGACCAGAACAACTGTGGAGATAAAGTGCGGCATATATGTAACAATCTGTACCGTCTTTTTAAAACGGGGGCGGATACAGTTGTTGAGCGCAAGGGCCAGGATAATCGGAAAAGGAAATCCCGCGATAAGGGAATACAGACTGATTGACAATGTATTCTTGATGACATTGGTAAACATGTAGTCACCAAAGAACTTGATAAAGTTGGTAAGACCAACCCAGTCGCTTCCCATAATCCCTTTTGTCGCCTTGAAGTTCCTAAAGGCAATCTGCACGCCGTACATGGGAACATATTTAAAGATTAAAAGCCAGATGAGCGGCAGCAGAATAATCAAATACAACTGGTAACTCATCTTCATATCGCGTTTAACCCGGCTCCATTTGCCTGATTTCGCGACAGGTGCCGAGAGAGTGGTGCTTGGCGCCTTCATATTTTTCCTCCTTTTCTTCACAAGGACCGCATAGCAATAAAGCCATCTATATTAAAGGCACATCTGTTTGAGAGAGCCTTTATATACTCACAATGTTTATAAAACAGCCGCGCCGTTTCATGAAGCCGTCCAAAGCCCGGCTCATACCGAAAGGCATGGCGGTTTCACAACGAGAAACAAATTCACCTTTTTATTTTTATCGCCTTGCAAGGACAGGCGACAACAATGAGCTGCCATGACAACTTTCAAAGCAATGACAGGCAATAACAGGTGCCGCAACTAAATATATATGAATAGAATTGATTTTAAAATTGTAAATCAAAAATTCCCATTACTATCCACAGATTCAAGATTGTAATTTCCAAATTTTATTGTAAATTTCCTCTTTTTACTGTCTTAATACTAAATACCGTTAAAAAGAGCGATAAAAAAGTCCACAACCTCAAGTGACATTAATCACCTGTTGTCGCGGACCCTTATACATTCTTATAGTGCGCGTTTAAAACCGGACTTATATTGGCGGTACGGCGTGTTGGCGCTCACCCATCTCCAGATTCTGCTGGTAACGTTTTGGCGGCACGCCGTAGCGGCGTTTAAACGCCTTATAAAACGTATTGATATTGGCATACCCCACTTTTTCGGATATTTCCTTCATACTCATCTTTCCGGCTGTAATATAGTCGATGGCGGCGTCCATGCGCGTATCCTCGATGTAGGCCGAAAGGTTCTCGCCCGTATTTTGCTTGAAAAAAGTTGAAATATAGTTTTCCGCCATATCCAGGTTTTGAGCGATTGCTGAAATACTGAGCGACGGATCGCTGAAATGGCTTCTTACAAACGCGTAAATATGGTCCAGCAGCGCGTTGCCGCGCGCGTTGACTTTTTGTCCGGCGCACGACGCGAGCAGGGTGGCGAGGATATTAAAATAGGCCTCGTTGCTTTCGTAATACGGGTTTTTCTGCGTCTGGGTCAGAATATAATGAAACTGCTCCTCCGCCTCAACCGGCAACTGGCCGATTGTTTTCTTTACAGCAAGGAAATCACTGCAAAGGGCGCCGGTAAAATAGCGACTCCGGCGGGTAATAAAAGCTGTCGTATTCCGCCGGCTGGGCCGAAGGCCAGTATATAGCCTGATCCGCGCTGATATCAACTGTTTCAAGCAGCCAGCAGGCGTTTTGGCACGATATGTAGATCTGGTCACTCAGCTTCTTGGCGTCTCCCACGGCGCAAATGACATGTATTTTTATCTTTTCCAGATCGGAAACGCATTGCCTGAGCGTATCGGCCGCCGCATACCGCGGCGCGTCCGCCGGAAGGCAAAATATCAGCGCGATTTTATCGTAATCGAGCCTGTGCGCAAACACATGATCCGGTAAAAGCGCGGCGATGCGGTCCGTGGCGACTTTTTGCATCGCGCTGACGAGCACATATTCCTCCGACGACTGCGTTTCGGCAAACTCCATTATTTTGAGTACGGCGACCTGATATTGGTCATAGTCAAAGATTTCGCCCAAATGGATGTTGGCCATATGAACCTCGCTCTCTGTGAACATGGCGCCGTTCAGGAGCTTGGAGAGGAAATTTTCCTGTATGATCATCGTCAGGTTCTCGGTGCCGTATATGAGATCCGCGAAGGCGGTGCCGATAAACTCCGCCTCGTTATCGTTTTTGTTGATCAGAATCCCCTGACTTTCAGCGATTTTACCCATGACGAGCTTGAGGGGCTTGACGTTTTCATAGGACATATAAATGAAGAGCACAAAGGAAAAAAACATCAGCAGCAAATAAACAAGGACAAAATTTCCGATAAAGCGGTATTCGCGCGAATAAAGTGCTTTCTGGGGAATAAAGGCCGTGTATTCAAGCCCGATAATCTCGCTGCGGGAATGAAAGACAAGGTATTTCCCGTTGTCCGTTCCGGCTCTGGCCATCAGATTTTGAGCGGATGCGTAATCGGCGTTTGAATAGTAAAGTTCCCCGTTCGATCCCATGACGAAGTAATAGCAGCCCTCGTACTGCTGCAGGGATTCAAAAACGCCGTCGAACGCCCTGCCGTCCACCGAAATGATCATCGCGATCGCCGTCGTTTTTGAGAACGTGGGGAGGTCGTGTATAATATCGACAGTCTCCTGTTTTCCCGAGCCGTAATTTGAGATCACACGGTACTGGTTTTCGGCGTTGACAATTTCCTGCCACTCATTATAAGGAATGTCTGAATAGCTCATGGCCGTATCATAATAGGCCTTTGAATAAACGCCCACCGACCTATCCGATATAAATAAGTTGTTGTTTTTAAAGTATAACGTCAAACCGCTCGCAAAATCATTCATCATCGCGTAAACGCTCAGGCGTTCCCTGGCGCTGTTAAGCTCAATATGGCTGTCCATGGGGAAAGGGCGCGCCATCCTGGCGAGCGCGCGCACGTTATCCCCCGTGGTAAGGGGGAGATTCAGGTTCAGAAGCGCCTCGACTTTGCCGTCTACCGCCTTTCTGCCGTCATCAATGATGTTAGTGGCGGTGAGGATTGTCTCTTCCCGCGTCAGTTTGGTCGACGTCGTGAAATAAAAAAATCCGGTGACGGCAAAAACAAGCGTGAGGACAATCATATGCGAAATAATAAATTTTTGCGTAAGGCTTCTTTTCCTGCCGCGCATATGTACCTCCATTTAAATTAACCGTTCATGATGTTTATGGGTCTTGTGCAAATTCAACACAAATCAAGTATTATTATTTATTATTATAACATTTTATCCTGATTGTTACAACAATGTAAATAGGCTCTGAAATATTGCCTTCGATCATTCATCGCGGTGCAGCAAGCTTATTTTCTCAAACATAAATAGTGCTTGAAATTATCTCTGTAATGCTCTATAATATTTCAAGTGTTATTTTTTATAAGAACGAGGCGTAGCTCAGTTTGGTAGAGTGCTTGGTTTGGGACCAAGATGCCGCAGGTTCGAGTCCTGTCGCCTCGATTAATCAAAGCCGCTTAAACGCTGTGTTTAAGCGGCTTTGATGTTGTTTAGCGAAAAATACGCGCCGCTTTGGCCGGTAACGGCGGCTTAAAATATGGTCCTCGGCCCTACGCGATTACATGTAGGGCCTTAAGGAGAGCAACACAAGAGTGCGCCGCTTCCACTATTTGT
>JAITVU010000285.1 GCA_031285645.1 Oscillospiraceae bacterium
GGCAAGCACAAGAAACAGACGGGCGGCCACGGACAGTTCGGCCATGTCTGGATCGAGTTCGAGCCCTATGACGGCGAGGATCTTTTGTTTGAAACGAACGTCTTTGGCGGCTCCGTGCCCAAAAACTATTTCCCCGCTGTCGAGAAGGGCCTGCAGGACGCCATTGTTCACGGCGTGATCGCGGGGTACCCTGTCGTCGGCCTCAAAGCAACGCTGCTGGACGGCTCCTACCACCCCGTCGACTCCTCCGAGATGGCATTCAAGCTGGCTGCCAATCTGGCGTATAAAGCCGGTGTCGCGCAGGCGGGACCTGTTTTGCTCGAGCCCATCGGCAACCTTAAGGTTATCGTGCCGGATTCGGCCACAGGCGATATCATGGGCGAGCTTAACAAGCGCCGCGGCCGCGTGCTGGGCATGACGCCCGCCGAGGACGGCACAACCGAGGTCGAGGGCGAGGTCCCAATGAGCGAAATGCACGACTTCACCACATACCTGCGCTCTGTCACGCAGGGCCAGGGTTCGTTCACATTTGTGTTTGAGCGCTACGAACCGCTTCCCGCCAATCTTGAGGATGCCGTGAAGGAAGCGGCCCAGAAGATGGCGGAAGAGGAATAGGCTTAAAAGCCATGTAAACAAAACAGGATCAAAACTGTATCAGTTTTGATCCTGTTTTGTTGTTCTTGTTATAACGACGACTCCCTAATTATTCTGTATCAACATCCTCTAGTCAGGAGTATATTCCACCAAATCAGATAACCTGCAACCCAATGCATCACATAATTTAATAAGCGTCTCTATCTTCGTCGTTTCAACATCTTTTCCACGGAATAATTTATTTATCGAATTTCGGCTTACTCCTGAAAGCGCCATAAGTTGGGTGATATCGTCTATCTGCCTATCTGCCATTCTATGGCGTATATAACATTTTAGCACGACATCACTCCTATCAGAATTCTTCTTTTGACAATAATTATACTTGTACGTACAATTTTTATCAATGTAAAGTCAATTATTTACTTGACAAAAACCATTGTAAGGCTATATAATATCCTTACAAGGTTAAATTATTAAATTGTAGGGAGATTGAATATGAGCCAACTCATCAACCAGCTCTATATCAATGACATCGACCATACGGAAGAACCCCAGCCATACGCGCAGCAGAAAAAGACCGCCAAGTACGAACTCGAGCAGTATGAGAAAGAATTCATTGCCCTCCTTCCCGATAAAGCCAAGGAAATGCTTATGGAAATGGAGGCCAAACAAAGCAATGTGGAATGGCGCGGCAATATGGACGCCTATGTCCGGGGCTTTAAAACGGGCGCCCTTCTCATAGCTGAGATTTTCGCATAATACATAAAACGATGTCTGTGTAAAAAACCGAAGCGCACGCTCAAAAGACGTGTGCTTCAGTTTTTTATAACAATAATGATATAATTAATACAAGTTAAAAACTGTCCTTGTTTAAACTTGTATTACCAAATAGAAAGCCACTTTTCCTTATCTTCTTTAGTCTGTTTTAATGTGGCTTTACTATACTTACGCCAGGGCTTCGGCCGCTGTATTGGGCAGCTCGATTTCATGCGCCGCGGTTTCCATTTCTTCTTCCGGAACCTCCGTATATTCAAGGCCGGAGATGCCGCGCGCCATCTTGGCGTTGGCCAGCATCAGTTTGATGCGGTTTTCCTGGTTGATGCGGCTCGCGCCGGGGTCGTAATCGACAGCCACAATATTGGCCAGCGGGTAATTGTCCTTGATCTTGCGGATCATACCCTTGGCGACAATGTGGTTGGGCAGGCAGCCGAACGGCTGGGCCGAGATGATGTTGTTGACGCCGCTGTGGATGAGCTCGAGCATCTCCGCTGTCAGCAGCCAGCCCTCGCCCATCTTAACGCCGTGACTGAGATAGCCCTCGCTCATGCCGACAACTTTGCTGAAATCGGCGGGCGGCGTAAACACGCCGTGCTTCTTGATCTCCTTGATCATCTGGCGCTGCTTCGATTCCAGGTATTTCGCCACAATTTTGCATACTATGTATTTAAAGCCGCCCTTGCCGTAGATGTCCTTATCAAAAATGCTGTTGTACACACAGTAAAGGCAAAAATCCAGAAGCCCCGAGTTGACAACTTCGGCCCCTTCGCTCATCAAATACTTCTCAAGGTCGTTATTGCCGAGCGGCGCGTATTTAAGATAAATCTCGCCCACAATCCCGACTTTTATTTTCTCCACGGAGCGATCCATGGGGATTTTTTCAAAATCGGCCAGCATGGCGCGGTAATTGTTTCCTAGCCGCACAAACAGCGGGCCGTCCATCTGCTCAAGCAAGCGCTCCGTCCAGGCGTCGACGACTTTTTTCGTATCGCCTTTGCCGAGCTCATAGGGCTCGCATTGGTTGGACAGGCACATCAGGAAGTCGGCGTACATCAGCGAGAAGACCATCTTGACCAGCGTGCGTAAATTGAGCTTGAAGCCGCTGTTGGATTCGAGGCCCGAAAAGTTAAGCGATATAACAGGGATTTTATCAAAGCCGTTTTTCTCAAGCGCCTTGCGCAAAAGCGTTATGTAATTCGACGCCCGGCACCCGCCGCCGGTCTGCGTGATCAAAAGCGCCGTGCGGTCCAGGTCGTACTTCCCGCTTTTGAGCGCGTCGATAAACTGGCCAATGACAAGAAGCGCCGGATAGCAGGTGTCGTTGTGTACACTGCGCAGGCCCTCCTCCGCGATGCCGCTGTGGTCGGTCTTGAGCACCTCGATGTTATAGCCCGACCGGTTCAGCACCTTGGCGATAAAATCAAAATGGATCGGCAGCATCTGCGGCGCCAGAATGGTGTATGTGGACTTCATGTCCTTTGTAAAGGGCACTTTCTCGATAATATTATTTTTGCGCAACGCGCTCCGCCTCTCTTTCCTGCATGGCGGCCAAAAGACTCCTCATCCTGATCTTGGCGGCGCCGAGGTTGTTGATCTCATCTATTTTAAGTTGTGTGTACAGCTTGCCCTTGTCGCGCAGGATATCACGCACCTCGTCCGAGGTGACGGCGTCGATGCCGCATCCAAAGCTCACGAGCTGTACCATCTCCATATTGTCGTTTTCCGTCACGAAACGCGCGGCGTTGTACATGCGCGCGTGATAGGTCCACTGGTTGAGCACATTGTGCTCCATTTTGCCGAAGTGTTGCGCCACGGCGTCTTCCGTGATGATGACGAAGCCGAGGAAGGTCAGGAGCTTATCGATGCCGTGATTAATCTCGGGGTCCGCATGATAGGGCCGTGACGCCATAACAATCGTGCGCAGGCCGTTCTCCCTCGCGTACTCAAGCGCGCGCTCACCTTCCGCGATCACATCCGCCTTGTATTTCTCCAGCGCCGCGTAGGCGGCTTTGGCGGCCATCCTGACTTCGCCCTGCGACAGGTTTGGGATGACCCCTTTCAGTATACCATAAATCTTGCGTATAAAGAACCTGGAATTGTTCAGGCTGAGATGATCGCCGATAAAATTGACTTTTTCAACGCCCGCCATGTTGGACTTGATGAGCTCGGGATAATACGCCACGACGGGACAGTTGTAGCAGTTGTCCGATATACCCTCGTCCATATTGTATGACATGCAGGGATAGAAAATTGTCCCGACACCCTTGTCCAGCAAATCCTGGATATGCCCGTGCGCAAGCTTGGCCGGATAGCAGACGGTGTCGGAGGGTATGGTCTGCTGGCCCTTCATATACAGCGCGCGCGACGACTGCCCGGAAAGCACCACCTCACAGTCCAGGGCGCTGAAAAACGTCGCCCAGAAAGGCAGGTTCTCGTACATGTTGAGCACGACGGGCAACCCGATCCTGGCGCGTTTGCCGCTGCCGAGGGGGTAGTTCATGACGTAATCGTATTTATACTGCATCAGGTTGGGCAGGCTGTTGGCTTCGGCGTGCCCGGCGCCGCGCTCGCATTTGTTGCCCGTGATGAAGTTGCGGCGTTTGCCCGCGTCCTCATCCGCAAAGGTGTTGACGGTGAGAGAACAGCGGTTCGTGCACTTTTTACATGTCACGGCCGTGGCCGTGTGCGTAAAGCGCGCGAGCTTCTCAGCCGATATAAGCCCTGTCCCGGCGGGCTCGTTTTCCATCGCGTAAAGCGCCGCGCCGTACGCGCCCATCAGCTCCGATATGCTCAGGCGCGCCACATCACGGCCCAGTTCCATCTCGAAGCTGCGCAATACAGCGTCGTTGAGGAACGTGCCGCCCTGCACGACGATGTGCTCGCCGAGGTCTTCGGCGCTGCGCGCGCGAATCACCTTGTATATGGCGTTTTTGATGACCGATATCGCGAGGCCCGCCGATATGTCCGCCACGCTCGCGCCGTCCTTCTGCGCCTGCTTGACGGAGGAGTTCATAAACACCGTGCAGCGGCTGCCGAGGTCGACCGGCGAACGGGAATCAATGGCCAGGCGCGCGAATTCGTCAATCGGATAGCCCAAAGATTTCGCGAATGTCTCGATAAACGATCCGCAGCCCGACGAACAGGCCTCGTTGAGGATGACGGAATCGACGGTGCCGTCCTTAATGGTAAAACACTTGATGTCCTGGCCGCCGATGTCAATGATGAAATCAACCTGCGGGCTGAAGTGACGCGCCGCCGTAAAGTGGGCGACGGTCTCGACGAGGCCGAAATCCACGCCGAACGCGGACTGCATCAGTTCCTCGCCGTAGCCCGTGACAGCCGCGCCAGCTATTCGGACGCGGTCCGCGCAAAGGCTGTAAAGGCGCGCGATCTGCTCCTTTATAATCGGCAGGGGATTGCCGCCGTTTGACGAGTAGTACTTGTAAAGGATCTCGCTGTCTTCGCCGATCAGGACAACCTTTGTGGTTGTGGAACCCGAATCGATGCCCAAATAAGCCTTGCCGGCATAATCGGAAAGCGATACTTCCGGCACCGCCATTTTCGCGTGCCGGTCTTTGAACGCCTCGTAATCCGCGCGGCTCTCAAAAAGGGCGGGCTGACGGTGGACATTGCTGCTTGTATCGCTCATGTTCTCCAGTTTTGATATCAGGTCCTCGTATGTAAAAGCGTTGTCGTCGCTGATGTTCTCGGCGTAATACGCGCTGCCCAGAGCCACAAAGTAAGGGGCGAGCGCCGGGAAAATGGCGTTTTTGCTCTCAAGCCCGAGCGTTTCGACAAAACGTTTTTGAAGCCCGGATAAAAACGAGAGCGGGCCGCCTAAAAAGAGCACGTTGCCCTTGATCTCGCGTCCCTGCGCCAGTCCTGTAATGGTCTGATCCACCACAGCCTGGAAGATGCTGGCCGCGATATCCTCCTTGCGCGCACCCTGGTTGAGCAGCGGCTGGATATCACTCTTCGCGAACACGCCGCAGCGTGAGGCGATGGGATAAATTTTTTCATGATCCTTGCTCAGCGCGTCGAGTTCGGCGGGCGTGACGTCGAGCAAGGTCGCCATCTGGTCGATAAAAGCGCCCG
>JAITVU010000318.1 GCA_031285645.1 Oscillospiraceae bacterium
CCCCGTTTTTTTCACTCACGGCGCACCGGGCGGGTTCAGGCGCTGTCCCGGCCTGCCCGACGGTGAAGGAGAGAGCGTGCTCAAGCGGGAAGAGGCCGCGTGACTTATCCCACTCCTGGTAGGCGGCGCTATACAGCGCCGCGTTGTTTTCGCGGTCCTTCAGGGCGACGCGCGTCAGCCTGTAGAGGCCAGCGGGCGCGTCGGCCGGTATTTCAAGGAGACCGCTGAATTCTTCCTTGATGTCCGGGTCCGATTTCAACAGGAGAGTGGCCGGGTAGGACTTGTTGCCGTCACTGTGCGTAAAAGTCGCCGTGACCGATTTGACGCCGGAATCATCGTCGACGGCATCCGCGCTGACGACAATGGTGTCGCCGGGCCGCGCCAATTTTTTGTCAAGGGTTATAGATGAGAAGGTCGGCGGCTGCGTATCCTTGTCTTCATCATTGCTTCCGGCCGCGACCACAGGGATACACGACGCGACGACAAATATAAGCGCCAGCAGATAACCTGTTAACTTTTTCATGAATGAACCTCCTTTGAGCCGGCCGTGTTTGTGGTGTCACGACCGACCTTTTGATCATACGCCGAACGTTTTCCCTGCCGGGCGGTTTGGTGTTTATCCCCGTTCATGACCCGCAGTCCCAGGGTGGTCTTTTGGATCAGGGGATCGAGCCACACAAGCATACCCGGCAGGAAGACGATGACGAGCAGAGCCGACAGGGCGGCGCCCCTGGCCAGTAAAATTCCGAGCTGGCTGATGAGGCTGTTCGTTGAGATGAAGCCCAGCACAAGCCCCGCCATGGTCAGAATGCCGCCCGAGGTGAGGATGCTGCCCGCCGTATCGCTGATGGCTTGAAGTCCTGCTTGCTTTGGCGGCAGAGCGCCGCGGTTTTCAATATAGCGGTTGGCGAACAGGATGGCGTAATCCACCGTGGCGCCCAGTTGGACCGAGCTGATGACGAGGTAGCCGATATAGTTGATGCTCTCCCCGGTAAAATAAGGCACCGCCACGTTAATAAAGATTGATGATTCAATGGTGAGAAGAAGGATGAAAGGCAGGCTCAGGGATTTAAAGGTCAACAGCAACACCAGGGCGATGCCGCCGATGGAGATCAGGTTGACCTTGACGCTGTCGCCCGTGATTGTATCCTTCATGTCGTAGACATTGACGACTTCGCCGGCGAAATGGTACTGGCCGGGGTAATACTGCTGGGCAGTGCCGCGCAGTTTTTCAACGAATGCAAAAGTCTCATCGCTTTCGGGCGGGACGCGGGCTGTAATGACCATGCGTGTGTACTGCTCCGAATTGAGCATGCCGAGTACGTCTTTGGGCACGAATTGGCTGGGTATTGTGTTGCCCACTGTCTCGGCGTAGGACATCAGGGAAGAGACCTCCGGCATGTTTTTGATCGCTGTGCCCAGCGCGATTTCATCCCCCATGCTGCCGCCCGGCACCAACAGGGCGAAGGAAGCCGATTCCCCGAAGATGTCGTTAATCGCGTTCCGATCCCGCGCGACTTTGGAATCCGGCGACGACATTGCGGACATGCCGTAAGTAAAATCAATGTTCTGTCCGGCCAGGTAGCAAGGGACGAGAAGCAGCGCAACCAGGACAGCGACCGGGCTCTTGATGCGGTTCGCCGCTTTGGCCAGCCCCCGAAAGGAGGGCAGGAAGGAACGGTGGTTGGTTTTATCGATGAGTTTATAGCAGTACATGGTGACGCACGGCAGGAAAACCAGGGTTGTCACCAAAGAACAGGCAATGCCCTTGGCGAGAACAATCCCCATGTCGGCGCCGATGCGGAACTGCATGATGATGAGGGCGGCGAAGCCGATAATGGTTGTGAGGCCGCTCGATAAAACGGAGCTGGCCGAACCTGCGACGGCTTTTGCCATGGCCTCCAGAGGGTCATACCCCTTATCACGCATTTCCGCGAAGCGGTCCAGCAGGAAAATGGAATAGTCGATGGAGCAAGCCAGCTGCAGCACAATAGCCGTTGTATTGGTAACAAACGATATTTCGCCCAATGCAATATTTGTCCCCATATTAATGGCAATAGCGACGCCGAGGCTGAATAAAAGAATAAAGGGCTCCGCCCAGGATGTCGTGGTCAGGAGCAGGATGAGAAGGGCGGCGGGAATGATGATCAGCATCATGCGCCCGATTTCAGCTCCTGTGCCGGATTGCGCGGAGACGGTGTCGACGGGGTTGCCGCTCATGGCGCCAGCGTCGCCGATGATTGTGCGGATGGCGTCCAGGCATTCCTTTTGTCCCTCTTCAGCCACGACGACGGAAAAAAGGGCGTGGCCGTCCACATACCAGTCCGCGACCTTTTTTTGATCCTGTGTCTCGAGCGGTACCTTTGTATTCATTTGATCGTCGAGCCAGTTGACGTCCTCGACGCCTGGGACAGCCTTAATTTGAGCCTTGTAATCCAGGGCCTGAGTCAGGCTGACATTGGGGATCATCACGCGCAAATTCGGAACGGCTTTATCGTAAGCGCTGTCCATGACATCCAGCGCGATGGTGGAGGCGGCCTGTTCCGGCAAATAGTCCACCATATTGAAGTTGACCCGGACGCCCGGGGATATGAGCAGGCACAGCATCGCCGCAATGATAAATACCGCGACGACAACGCCCCTGTATTTCAGCGCTTTTCCAATCATTTGTTCCATCAAAATCACTCCGATAACAAACACTGGACTACAATTATATTTCTATCTACAAATAGACAAGTGTTGATTAAATGCTCTGATTGTATTATACTGAACACAGTAGAAAAATACCATAATCAGTTTTATTCAATGTGATGAATAATCAACAGTTTATTATAATTTGTTAATTAAACTGAAGAATTTGAGGTGAATTTTCTGTGAACGAAAAACAGGGGGACCGCAGAGTGCGCAAAACAAAAAAGGCCCTCCGAGAGAGCCTGTCGATTTTGATGGCGCAAAAGAATATCCGCGATATATCCGTGCAGGAACTCAGCGACCTGGCCGACCTCAACCGCGCCACATTTTACCTTCATTACAAGGATATTTACGATATGCAGCAGCATATTGAGAATGAGGTCGTAAAGGAGATCAACGCCATCCTTGAAACACACATGCCGCTTATGGACAACAGGCAGCCCTATCCCATGTTTGTGGCGCTGCTTACCTATATCAGCGAAAACGCGGGATTATGCGGGATGCTGCTGGGCAAAAACAGCAGCCGCACCTTTCTGGATAAAATGTGCGTCATTGTGGAGGAGCGCTGCCTGAAAAACTGGCTTGACCGCTATCAGGCGAAGAATTTGGAAAAAGAGCTCGCTTATTTCAGCAGCTACATCGTATACGGGTATGTCGCCATCATTGTTAAATGGGTGGATTCGGGCATGACGGCCTCCCCCGAGACGATGGCGGAAATGATGGGGAATATGGGGCTCCATGGTATCGGCTTTTTGGAAGGGATAAAAGAAAAAGGCGGCGACAGCGCGCTGTAGAGTGTTTCTGCGGGAAAGTCTAAGCGCGGCGCTTTTGCTTTGGTCGACGGACGCACTGTGCTACCCGACCTGCGCAGGCGTTAAAAAATGCTTTTGGAGTGTTTTTTGCACTTCGTCGATGTCGACGGGCTTGCCGATATGGTCGTTCATACCGGCTTCGAAGCACTTGTCGATGTCTTCGCGAAATACGTTCGCCGTCATGGCGATAATAGGGATATCGCGGGCCCTGGCCAGATTCATGCCGCGGATTTCCCGCGTGGCCTCATATCCGTCCTTGCCGGGCATGTGGATGTCCATCAGGATGAGATCATATTGATCCGGATTTTCAGAAAACAGGCGTACGGCGTGTTCCCCGTTGTTTGCGCAGTCGATCTGTATCCCTGTGGGCTTGAGCAATGTGATGAGGATTTCCTGGTTGATGTCAATATCCTCGGCCAGCAATATGCGGCGGTTTGAAAAATCCAGGCTGTCCGCTTCAGGTTCGTCCGGCCTCACAGCGAAACCAAGACACTTGTTGATCGCATCAATCACCGTTGAGGGAAAAAGCGGCTTCGAAATAAAATGATCGACGCCCGCCTGCCTGGCTTCGGTTTCAATTTCGCTCCAGTCCATCGCCGAAATCATGATCACGACAGTATTTGTGGCGTTTTGCGTTTTGATGTGGCGGGTGAGTTGAAGGCCGTCCATGCCGGGCATGTTGAGGTCCACAAAAACAATGTGGTAGCCGTCGTTGTTTTTCCGGATCATGTCGGTGGCGCTGTAGCCGTCGAGCGCCGTGTCGCACAAAAAATGATACTTGGACGACAGATTAATAAAATAATCCAGGACGCTTTGAGAATCGTCCACCACCAAGAGGCGCAGCGTTTCCGATAGAGGGATGGCGGGGCGGATTTTGTAGTCGTTGGCCCGCCCTTTTTCAGCTTTGAAAGTAAAGATAAAACGCGACCCCGCGCCCAACTCGGACTCCACCCATATTGAACCGCCCAGCATTTCAACAATGACTTTGGATATGGCGAGCCCGAGGCCGGTGCCGCCGTATTGCCGTGAAATGCTGGAATCGGCCTGTTCGAAGGATTGGAAGAGGCGGGCCTGCTGTTCGTGTGAAATGCCGATGCCGGTGTCGCGCACCTCGATGCGGAATGTGCACGTGCCGCCGCTTTCTCCGGTCTTTTCCACTTTAAGCGTGACGGCGCCGCCGGGCGGTGTGAACTTGACGGCGTTTGACAGCAGGTTGGTGATGACTTGAGACAAACGCTGGCCGTCGCTGATCAGATACTGCGGAATATCGTTTTCAATGTCGACATTGAAAACCTGCTGTTTTTCCTCAATACTGTAGCTCACAACGTTTGTGACGCGTATCAGCATCTTTTCAAAATCCATTTCGTCCAGGCTGACGGTCATTTTGTTCGCTTCAATTTTCGACATGTCCAAAATATCGTTGATAACGCCGAGGAGATGAATGGACGCGCTGTGAATCCGCTCAAGACAGTA
>JAITVU010000328.1 GCA_031285645.1 Oscillospiraceae bacterium
GGTCGCGATCTTAAAGGCCAACGCGGAAAAAGGCGCGTCGTCGGAGGAATGTCTCTCCTCCTCGGCATCGGTCTCGGGATTAACACCCTTGATCGACTCAACATCCACAGGCGCGGGCATATAATCGACAACCGCGTCCAAAAGCTTCTGGACACCCTTGTTTTTATACGACGTGCCGCAGACAACAGGAACCATGTCGTTGGATATCGTGGCTTTGCGAATACAGGCTTTGATATCGCCGATCGGGATTTCCTGGCCGTCGAGATAGCGCTCCATAATGGAGTCGTCGTGCTCGGATACGGCTTCCAACAGCGCCGTGCGGTACTCCTCGGCTTTGCCGGCCAGATCGGCCGGCACATCGACAACCTGAATATCCGTGCCCATATCATCCATATAGAGATACGCCTTCATCTCCACAAGATCGATAATACCTTTGAAATCGGCTTCCGACCCGATGGGGAGCTGGATCGGCACGGCGTTGCACTTCAGCCTGTCCTTCATCATATCGAGCACTTTGAAAAAATCGGCGCCCATGATGTCCATTTTGTTGATATAGGCCATGCGGGGAACCTGGTATTTGTCCGCCTGGCGCCACACAGTCTCCGACTGGGGCTCAACACCGCCCTTGGCGCAGAAAACGGTTACGGAACCGTCCAAAACGCGCAGGGAACGCTCAACCTCAACCGTAAAGTCCACGTGACCGGGCGTATCGATGATGTTAATTCTATGGCCATTCCAGAATGCGGTGGTGGCAGCGGAGGTGATGGTAATACCCCGTTCCTGCTCCTGCTCCATCCAGTCCATTGTTGCGGCGCCCTCGTGAGTCTCACCTATCTTATGGGTTCTACCCGTGTAGTACAGGATACGCTCTGTGGTGGTTGTTTTTCCAGCATCAATGTGGGCCATTATGCCTATATTCCGTGTGAGTTCTAGTGGGACCTCTCTTGGCATAGTGTCCTCCTTATATTTCTATGGGGCGGCACGCCGGTGCCGCCGGAATTGCGGCAGAAAGGCAAAAAGCATGAAAGCTTTTTTACCATCTGTAGTGAGCGAATGCCCTGTTGGCTTCAGCCATCTTATGGGTATCATCACGCTTTTTGCAGGCGCCGCCGGTGCTGTTGAGAGCATCCATGATTTCGCCTGCCAGGCGCTCGCGCATTGTCCGTTCGTTGCGCGAACGGGAGTAGCTCGTCAGCCACCGCAGACCCAATGTCGTGCGGCGCTCCGCGCGAACCTCAATCGGAACCTGGTAAGTCGCGCCGCCGACACGGCGGGCCTTAACCTCCAAAACAGGCATGATATTTTCAAGCGCTGTCTCAAAAGCTTCCAGGGGGTCCTTTCCGGTTTTCTCCCTGACAATATCGAACGCGCCATATACAATTTTCTGGGACACACCCTTCTTGCCGTCATACATGATGCTGTTAATCAGGCGCGTAACCATTTTGGAATTGTACAGCGGATCTGGCAAAACATCGCGTTTTGCTATTTTACCTCTTCTTGGCACTTCGCTTCCCTCCTTCACATAAATTATGAATTCATCGGTACTCGAAAGTGACAAAACTCTCGTTGCGTGCCAAAGTCCGTTTCCGGCCCGTAAAATCCCGGGGGCTTATAACAGCAAAAACGCTTTATATAATAAGCCGCCTTTTGGCAGTCAAATTTCAGTTTTATTACTTTGATGCACCAGCCTTGGGACGTTTCGCTCCATACTTGGAACGGCCCTGCTTGCGGTTTGCGACGCCCTGGGTATCCAGTGTGCCGCGGATAATGTGGTAACGGCAACCAGGCAGATCCCTGACACGTCCGCCGCGGATCAGCACAACGCTGTGTTCTTGCAGGTTGTGGCCTTCCCCGGGGATGTAGGCTGTGGCTTCCATCAAATTGGACAACCTGACCCTGGCAATTTTCCTGAGCGCAGAGTTCGGCTTTTTCGGCGTTGCGGTCCTGATGGCCGTGCAGACGCCGCGCTTCTGGGGAGAGTTAAAATCAATCAGCGCCCTTTTCTTGGCGTTGTAGATTTTGAGCAGCGCCGGGGCCTGAGACTTTTTTTCCGACACTTCCCTTCCCTTGCGTACAAGCTGGTTAAATGTTGGCATGTGGCACCTCCTTTAAAATAAACTTTATTCAGAAAGCGGCCGGATACGCATGGCGCATCCGGCGCTCTCACGACAAAAATAAGGGGCTTGCGACCACAATCCGGAGCACCAGTGGTCAACGAAATTATCATGTCACCCAAATAAAGATTTTATCACTAATATGATGATTTTGTCAATGTTATTCATCCATATTTTTACCAAAATACTCAGAAAATACGTATTTTACACCCAAATAGTCAGAAATGCGTCCTTTTTAATGAAAAAGGACCGGACAAGAGACGCCATGCGGCGTCTCTTGTCTTATGCGTTTTACGGATACCAAATTACATACTCGCCGTATTCTCTTCGATATCAACGGTTTCCATCGCGCCAAGGCCCGTATCAAAACCGCCGATGGCGGAGAGCAAGTCGTGGTCGCCGTCCGAGGCGGAAGCGGAATAGCTTTCGGCACGGCTCTCCAGCATTTGCTCGGCCATATTCAGTGTCCGGGCATAGTTGGTGGAGGACCCGGTATCGGGCATCTGGCGTTTATATTTGGAATAGACCACCGTGCCGGTGCCGGCGGGAATGAGCTTGCCGATGATGACATTCTCCTTGAGCCCGACAAGCGGATCGACCTTGCCCAAGATCGCGGCCTCGGTCAGAACGCGCGTGGTCTCCTGGAACGCGGCGGCGCTCATGAAGCTTTCCGTGGCGAGCGACGCTTTTGTAATACCGAGCAGCATGGGGAACTTTGTCGCCGTCCGCCGCACTTCCCCATCCTGGGCGTTGAGCGCCTCAATTTTGGCGTTATCTTCCTCGAACTCATGCTTGGACACCACGGAACCCGTGATAAGGCGGGTGTCGCCCTGGTCGTCAATTTTAACCTTGCGCATCATCTGGCGCACAATAACCTCTATGTGCTTGTCGTTTATGTCCACGCCCTGCTGGCGGTAAACGCTTTGCACCTCCTGAATGAGATAGTTTTCCACCGCCGTAACACCCTTGATAGCGAGAATG
>JAITVU010000394.1 GCA_031285645.1 Oscillospiraceae bacterium
CGCCGTGCCGCAGGTGCGCGCCTTCCTGCTTGATTTACAGCGGGACATGGCGCGTCAGAACAACGTTGTGATGGATGGACGGGATATCGGCACTGTGGTCTTACCCGACGCAGCCATCAAAATATTTCTGACGGCCTCCGCCGAGGAGCGCGCGCGCAGACGCTATGAGGAGCATATCCAAAAAGGCGATGTCGTCGCGTACGAGGACGTGCTGGCCGATATGAAAACGCGCGACCACAACGACGAGACGCGCGCCGCGGCGCCCCTGCGTAAAGCCGATGACGCCATATTGGTGGACACAACGGGCAACGCGCTTGAAAAGTCGATCGACATTATTCTGGATATTGTCAGAAGAGAAAGCGGGACGATATGAATCTCTATCCACTTGCAAAAGCACTCACATACATCTATATTCGGTTTATGTATAAAATCACGTATGAAGGCTTGGAGAATATCCCGGCAGATCAGGGCTTTATTCTGTCCAGCAACCATCAGACGTTTTATGATCCTTTGTTTATCGCACACAAAGTGAAACCGCAAATGCATTTTATGGCCAAAGCCGAGTTTTTCGATAAGAAAATAGTGGGATGGCTTTTTCGGTCTCTTGGCGCTTTTCCTGTTCAGCGGGGTAAAAGCGATAAATCCGCTATGGATACGGCAAGAAAAATTATAGAAAGCGGGGATGTCATGGCGATATTCCCCGAGGGCACGCGATCAAAGGACGGCAACCCCATGCGTCCCAAACCGGGTGTGGCCATGGTGGCCGGCATGGTGGGCTGCGGCGTGCAGCCGGTTGGCATTTCCTATATGGGTAGACTGCGTTTCCGCAAAAAGGTGACGGTGCGCTACGCGCCGTTTCTCAGCGCACGGTCGCTCGCAATTGACGCCAAATCGACGGCGACCATCAGGAGGGCTTCCTATATGGTTATGGATGCCATTGTCGGCGCGATGGACCCCGACTGCTACGATACTTACTCTAAAGCCGCGGATAAAGAAAAAGGGGACAAGACGACACATGCCGATCACGACAGCTAAAAGGGCGGGATACTGTTTCGGCGTCGCCCGCGCCGTGAAGATCGTTGAGGATTTGCTGGATCAGGGCGAGAAGGTCGAGACGCTCGGGCCGATCATACACAATCCACAAATGGTGGACAAACTGGCAAAAAGGGGCGTGCGCATCATTGACGATATCGCGCAGCACGAGCAGGGCAGCCGCGTCGTCATCCGTTCCCATGGCGTCAGCCGCAACATAATCGACGCGCTGACAGCCCGAAATATCCCTTTTACCGACGCGACATGCCCCGATGTGGCTAAAATCCATACAATAGCGCGTGAACAGTCCGCTTTGGGCAAAACGGTCTTTATCGCGGGGGACGCGACGCATTCCGAAGTAGCGGGGATCATAAGCAACTGCGTGGGCCCCGTTTACTGCTTTGCCGATTTGGCCGGTCTCAAAACTCTGAGTGAGAATGTTATAAATGACGATAAAAAAGATTATATTCTGATCGCGCAGACCACTTTTGAGGGCGAGGAATGGAAAAAATGTAGAGAATTCGCAAAAAATGTGTATACAAACATCATAATATTTGATACAATATGTAATGCTACGATGTTGCGGCAGCGAGAAGCCGACGAGCTGTCGCTTATTTCCGATTGTATGGTGGTTGTAGGGGGAAAAAACAGCTCCAATACAGAGAAATTGGCACGCATATGTGAAAAAAACTGTCCCACAATTCTGGTGGAAGATCCTGAAGAGCTGCGTGGGCGGAAATTTGGCGTGGCAAAGAACATCGGAGTAACGGCCGGCGCTTCCACTCCGGCGTTTATTATTAAGGAGGTACAAAGGATAATGAGTGATGCGTTCAACAACCAGGACGAGATGAGCTTTGAGGAGATGCTCGATCAGTCTTTTAAAACAATAAATTCCAAGGAGAAAGTCAAGGCGATCGTCACAAACGTGTCCTCGAATGAGATTGCTGTGGATATTGGGACCAAACACGCCGGCTATGTACCTCTGAACGAATACACCGATGATCCCAACGCCAAATTGGACGAGCTTGTCAAAGTTGGCGATGAAATAGAACTGATGGTCCTGCGTGTCAACGACGTCGAGGGAACAGCCATGCTGTCCAAGAAACGCCTCGATGCCATCGCGGGCTTTGAAAAAGTTATGAACGCGGCCGAAACAGAGGAAATCCTTGAGGGCATGGTCGTCGATGTCGTCAAGGGCGGTGTGATCGCGCTGACAAACGGCGTGCGCGTCTTTATTCCGGCGTCTCAGGCTACAATGACGCGGGGCCAGGAACTGGAAACGCTGCTGCGTCAGCCGGTCAGCTTTAAGATATTAGAGGTTAATAAAAACCGGCGCCGCGCCGTGGGGTCAATCCGCGCCGTGCTCAAGGACCAGATGAAGGTGCTTGAGGACAAGTTCTGGGAGAGTGCGGCTGTCGGCAATGTTTATAAAGGCACTGTAAAGTCTCTGACGAGCTATGGCGCTTTCGTTGATCTGGGCGGCGTCGACGGGATGATCCATATCTCCGAACTGTCCTGGAGCCGGATTAAACACCCCTCTGAGGTTGTCAATGTGGGGGACGTCGTCGAGGTTTATGTCAAGGACATTGACCCCGAGACCCGCAAGATATCGCTCGGCTATAAAAAGAATGAGGATAATCCCTGGGAAGTTCTCGCGCGCGAGTATAAAACCGGCGATACGGTTGAGGTCAAGGTTGTGTCCATGACGCCCTTCGGCGCATTTGCCCGCGTGATACCGGGCGTGGACGGCCTGATTCATATCAGCCAGATTTCGCTTGAACGCATCAACAAGCCCGCCGATGTTCTTGAAATCGGCCAGGATGTCACTGTGAAGATCACGGATATAGATTTTGAGAAAAAACGTGTCAGCCTGTCCATTCGCGCTTTGCTTGAGGCAAACCAGGCCGTCGAGGAAGAAAACGCAAAAGAGGAAACGGACGGCGCGGTTGTATATGAAGCGGCGCCGCCGGAATCTGCCGAGGCTGACCCGGCGCCGGAAACTGAAGAGGATGCAATCCAGGAATAAAACGCAAGAGCTTGTAAAAGGGATATATCGGCTGATGTATCCTTTTTATTATGAACCAAAATAAGCTCAAACAGATTAAAACCATATAACCGGACGGCTTAAAAATGAATCGTCATTTTTGAGCCGTCCGGCTGCATAATCATTTCACAACTTAAACTCATCATTAATTAAGGGGGGCTACATATGGAGTACAGGGAGATTGGCAAAACAGGGATGATGGCGAGTGTGATCGGACTGGGTGCCGAACATATTGATCACAAGCCCTATGAGCAGGTGGAGTCTGTCATACATGCGGCGCTTGATCATGAGATCAATATAATTGACGTCTTCATGCCCGGCGAGGAAGTCAGGCGCAACATCGGCAAGGCTCTGGGCAAAAACAGGAGCAAGGTGATGATCCAGGGACACATCGGTTCCGTGGACAAAGACGGTCAGTACGACCGGACA
>JAITVU010000267.1 GCA_031285645.1 Oscillospiraceae bacterium
GCCGTGGTTGGCCGACGTGACATTTATACGCCCGCTTTCTATAACAAGATCGTCTTTTGTACCGATGCCGTTGTTGTAACCGGCATTGACAACGAGCGTGCCCGTACCGTTGACGGTCAGGTCATCCTTGCTGAAAACCGCCGCGTCCGGCTCCTCGCTCATGCCATCCGAATAAGTAAAATCAGCGGCGTCGGAAAGCGTGTTTGTTGTGCCGTCAGCCAGTGTAAGAATGAGCCGGTCCGCCTGCGAACAGTAGATGGCGGCGTTTTTATCAGCCTGGATATCCACGCCATTGAGCACCAGCTGTACGGTATCGGTGGCGGGGGCGGCGACAATAACGCTTCCTGTAAAACTGCCGGACAGGATGTAAACGCCGCCCTTCGCAACTGTCACGGTACTGCTATCGACTGTGACGCCTTCCCCGCTCACTGTGGCTGATGTGCCGCTCAGGGCAATTGACGCGTCATAGGAACCAGTTGTGGCCGCGGCTGTATTTTGGGCTGAAATCTCCATCGTCACAGCCCCTGACTGGGTCGAAGAGGCGGTGGTGGACCCGATTTCAGCGGATAAAGATTCCGATATTCCCTGGGTGGAGCAGCCTGTCGTCGAGACGCTTATCAGCAGCGCCGCTAAAACGGCGGCTGTCTTGGCTTTTGTGGTCATTGGTCTTTCCTCCTTTTTCGCTTGTGGTTACACGAATATATTGGCGTGCGCCCGGAAAACCCTGACAGCGAGTCCACCCGGAGCCGCAAATCCGCCGCGCTTTTAAAAGCGCGGCGCCATCGCGCATCCCTGCATGCGCGATGCCTTGGCGGCCTGCCGCCAAGGGGATTTGCGGCGTTTGGACGCTCTGCGCCGAAACGGCACTCATCTGTTGATTCGCAGTAACCGTATACTGTATAAGTCGATTCATTTATTAGTTTATTACAGCTCGGTCTGGGCGGCAACAAGCCTGCCGCAGGTCAAATTCAGGTTTCCGTTTCTCTGGCGGATCCCGTCCAGCAATTCCTTTTCCTTGTCGGGCTCTTTGAGTTTCACTGTATATTGCAGCTCGTACAGGCTGCCCAGGTTGGTGGTGCGCACACGTTCCAACGTAGCGGAATGGGTGTAACGAATGAACAGGTCGTCAAGCAGATGCGTGTAATCGGTATCCTCGGGAATAAGTATTTTCAGCGTTTTGACCGCGCTGTCCCGCTCGCCGAAGCGCGTGGCGCTCAGTAAAATCATGACAGCGCCAACCAACACCGTGAACAGGGCCGCGTACGCCACATAACCCATACCGCACGCAAGGCCGACGGCCATGGCAAAGAAAATGGAGACAATCTCCTTGGCGCTGCCCGGCGCGCTGCGAAAACGGACAAGGCTAAACGCGCCCATAACAGCCACGCCGGCCCCGAGGTTGCCGTTAACCACCATAATCACCGACTGGATCAATACCGGGAGCAAGGCAAGTGTGACGACAAAGTTTTTCGTGTAATTATTGCGGTACATGTAAACACCGGCTATGACGATGCCCAGCACAAGGGATGCCAGCGTACAAAAAGCAATTTCGGCAAATGTGATGTTTCCCGCCGCGGCAAGAATACTATCCAGCAATGGTAGCCACCTCCTTAGACATGTTCATCAGATGTTCGGTGTAGACGGTGCCGTACTTTGAAAACGATTGAGGGTAAAGCTCCAGTTCGGATAAAATATCGCAAAGCCAAAGGGGGAGCGCTCCCATTGTCTTTATCTCCAACAGGCGCATGCCCGGACCGCACAGTGAGCGCCCGTAGTCCCCCATACCGAGATCGAGATTGTGATCCCGCCAGCGGATGTTCGCGTCCAGCGTCATCCTGAAATCCCTGTCATTCTTCCCGTACAGGGCGATGCGGTCATAACTGAGAAGGGTCTTTGGAGCCAGCGGTTCTCTCTTGACAAACCAGTCAATCTCGCCGAAAGTCTGCCTGTTCGCCCGGCTCTCGGGCGGGATGGCGGCGTGATCCATGTAATCCCGCGCCCGCCACAGCGGCATAGCCATCCGGCGTTTATATGTTACACCGCTGAGCTTCTTTTTCAGTTCGAGATAGACCGTATCCGTTTCACCAGGCACGCCGTAACTGCGCAGGCGCAGTTTTTGCTTGAACGCCGGTTTATCCAATGATTTCCGTATAAGGGTAAAATCCGCTGTATCGTAATAAAGAGAGCTGATCGTATGCAAACCGTATTCGTCGGGCCGCATGTACGCGTCCAGCGCGTCCAGCAGGCTTGACAAACGATTGGGCGGCACCAGATATTTTTTTTCATGCCGCTGAAAAGTCATGCCGGCCCTGATTTTCACTCCTGCCATGTATCCCAACTCCTTTTTGCAGCTTATGACTTCGTCTCATCCCGCTTATTGTCCGTGACTGTATCTTACGCCTCTTATTTGAGGAATGGTTGAGGAAGCGCCAAGGATTGCCTGAGGATTTAAAAACATACATATATAATGTATATAACAGCCGAAGACGACCGCCCGCGGCGACCAGACTCAACCGCATTGCATTGAGAACCAGAAAGTGGAGCCTCTGCCCTTCTCGGTTTCAACGCCATACTCAACGCCGGGGTGGCGGTCGAGGATAGACCTGACTATGGATAGCCCCAATCCCGAGCCCGCTTTCGTCCTGTGATGGGTTTTATCCGCTTTGTAGTAGCGCTCCCATATATGCGGTAATTCTTCACTGGAAATGCCCGCGCCGTTGTCCGTTACCTCAAGACGCGCCTTCCCTTCGCCTGTGTGAAGGCTGACAGTGACCTGCTTATCCGCCCCCGCGTGGTCAACCGCGTTGAGCAGAAAATTGTAGATCACCTGAGAAATCCGCTCGCGATCCCCTGTAACCTGTACGCCGGCTTCCGACCGATACTGAATCCGATACCCGTCCTGTTCGCAAAATCTGGCCACCCGGCCCACGATTTCCGCCGTCAGCTCATCCAGATCAAACAGCTCCATCTGAAAATCAACGGTTCCGGCCCGTAATTTGGATAAGTCCAGCAAATCGTCGACGAGATTGGACAAACGGTTGGTCTCGTCAATAATGACCTGCATATCCTCAGCGGTGGTTTCCTCCGG
Organism: Oscillospiraceae bacterium; assembly: GCA_031285645.1. Taxonomy (GTDB): domain Bacteria; phylum Bacillota; class Clostridia; order Oscillospirales; family Ruminococcaceae; genus WRAV01. The sequence goes on from JAITVU010000267.1 coordinate 3,089, forward strand.
CAAATCCCGGATCATTTCGCTGTAGCCCGCAATCAGGGTCAGGGGGGTGCGCAAGTCGTGCGAAACATTGGATACGAGTTCCTGCCGCAGCTCCTCCGTCTTGGAGAGTTCCGCTGCCGCCTCGGTGAGGGCGTCGGCCAGTTTTACGACCTCTT
>JAITVU010000063.1 GCA_031285645.1 Oscillospiraceae bacterium
ACAGTCGCGGACATTGACGCCGTCCGCTTTTATTTTACTGAAAATACTGCATATGCGCGCGTGCGCGTACTGCACATAGTAAACCGGGTTGTGCGACGACTGTTCCGCGGCCAGATCCATATCGAAGTCGATCGTGGAACCGACTTCACGCATGTTAAAGAAGTAGCGCGCGGCGTCGACCGGCACCTCCTCAATCAGGTCGGAAAGCGTGATACTCCGGCCCGTGCGCTTGCTCATTTTATAGGGTTCGCCGTCCTTGATCAGCCTGACAAACTGCATGAGGACAATCTCAAGCATATCCCCGGACAGTCCGATCGCGTCCATCGCCCCTTTGAGCCTGGCCACATGGCCGTGATGGTCGGCGCCCCAGATATTGATCACTTTCCAAAAGCCGCGCACGGCGAATTTGTTGTAATGATAGGCGATATCGGCGGCAAAGTAGGTTGGATGGCCGTTGCCGCGCACCAGAACCTCGTCCTTCTCACCGCCGTGTTCCGTGGCCTTGTACCAGAGCGCCCCCTCCTTTTCGTAGGTGAGGCCTTTTTCCCTGAGCAGGTCCATCATCTCTTTCAGCGCGCCGGTTTCGTGCAGCTTGCTCTCGTGAAACCATGTGTCGTAATTGACCCTGTATGTGAGCAAATCGTCCCTGAGTTTTTCAATATTGCGCGGCATGGCGTAATCAACAAGCTTCCTCTGCCTTGCCTCACTATCCAGGTCAAGGAGCGCATCGCCAAAGCTGTCCGCGTATTCCCGCGCCCGCTCTTTGATGTCGTCCCCGTGATAGCCGTCTTCAGGGAAAGGAACTGTGTCCTCCCCTTTAAAAATCTGGAGGTAACGCGCCTCAAGCGAGAGGCCGAACTTCTCAACCTGATTGCCTGCGTCGTTGACGTAAAACTCCCGCTCCACATCATATCCGGCTGCGGACAAAGCGGCGGCGAGGCAATCGCCGATTGCGGCGCCGCGGGCGTTGCCCATGTGCATGGGCCCCGTCGGGTTCGCCGACACAAATTCCACCATCACCTTGCGCCCGCCCCCGTGCGTGGTGCGGCCATACGCCTCGCCTAAATCCCGCACGGCTTCAAGCACATGCGCGAACCACGACTCCCTGAGGAAAAAATTCAGAAAACCGGGGCCCGCTATTTCAGCGCGTTCAAGCTCGGTTCCCGTAAAATCGATGTGATCAACAATCGCCTGCGCAATCTTGACAGGCGGCATTCTGTAAAGCTTGGCCGACACCATGGCGATATTGGCCGCAAAATCGCCATGCGCCGTGTCGGCGGGAATTTCCACCGCGAATTCCGGCAACCCGGCAGCTGGCAGCGCCCGGGCCTGAACAGCCGATGTGACGGCGGCGAGAATCGCGCTTCTGACCTGCTCCTTCGCCTGATGGACTAAATCACAGTTGACTACCATTTTATCATTCCGTTCGTTTTGTTTGTCTTTGTGTTTGATATTTCAGCAGCTTTCACGATAAACCCGGCGCAAATCCCAAGCGTTCTGCGAACGCTTGCCCCGGCGCCGAAGGCGGCCGGGAACGCGGCAAAGCCGCGGCGGATTTGCGCGGCGCGGGCCTGAACCGGAAACAGGCCTGTGCCTACTGCCCGGCCCCGATGTCAAATCGTCGGCCGCCGCCGGTTTCCTGTATGTGTATATACATCTCGTTTTCGCTGGCAAGCAGCGAGTTGATGTCGAGTGAATATTTAAAAGAGAGGTTGCCGCCGTCGTCTGTGAGGCTCGAGCGGATGGAATTGCCCGACACGCCGATGGTCATATCGCCGTAACCGATGTCGTACCGGCACTGATGCCGCACGCCGCGCTGTACAATCAGCTGCGCGAGCGCTTCGCCCGACCGCTCGACCGTGACGCAGTCCTCCTTCTCAACCTTAAGCGTGGTTTTAGAACTGCCAAAGCCTGTCGCCTCGCTCTCCTCGTAGCTTATGTAGTAGTTGCCGTCCTTTTTGTAATACTCGCCAGTCGTAAAAAGCTCAATGACGTCCGCCTTCTCATTCTCGGCCGAGTAAACACCCTTTATACTGATTAATACATCCTTCTTCATTCCGGTCATCCTTTCAGCGGCGCAAGCCAAAGTCGCGTTGACGCGCTCCGTATACTTTCACCGATCAACGCGGTCTGCTACAGCGCCGATATGAAATCGATATCGATATACTCGCATTGCCGCTCTATATCCTTAAATAAAAAATTATGGGCCACAGAGGTGAAATGCTCCACGGAGTCCGTCACCCTGTAACGGGTTTCGCCCAGCTCCCTACCGGAGAGCATATCCTTTTCCGTCAGCAGAATCTGCAAATCCCTCGCCGCCGCCGCGCCGGAATCCACGAGCTCCACTTTATACTGCAGCATGTCGCCGATGATATCGTAAAGCAGCGGGTAATGCGTGCAGCCTAAAATCAACGTATCGACCTGCTCGGCAATAAAGGGCTCGAGATACAGTTGCAGCGCCAGCCGTGTAATCGTGTTGTCCGGCTGCGTCATGCCGTTTTCGACCAGCGGCACAAGGAGGGGGGCCGCGTGCCCGATCAGCGTCGCCGCGGGCTGTATAGCGCGCAGCGCCCGGCCGTACGCGCCGGAGCGGATTGTCGCTTGCGTGGCCATCACGCCGATACGGCCGTGGCGGCTGACGGCGCAGGCCGCGCGCGTCGACGGTGTGACGACACCCAGGCAAGGGATGTCAAGACCCGTGTCCGCGATGTCCTTGTCGGTCACATTGGAACTGACCGTACCGCAGGCTATAATAAGCGCCTTGATGTCAAATGTCTTGAGGTAGCGCATATCCTGAAGCGCGAATTTAACGATGGTCTGCCTGGAACGCGAGCCGTATGGGACGCGCCCGGTATCGCCAAAATAAACAATATCTTCCCCGGGCAGGATCCTGTGCAGCTCGCGCACCGTCGTCAACCCGCCCACGCCGGAATCAAAAACACCGATCGGTCTTGTATCCATATATACACAAGCGGCGCATGCGGGACAGCATGGGCCTCCTCCTATTTACAGCAAAATGGTAATGCGCGTTCTATCTCAACCCTCTGTGCCGGGAGCTCTTTATTTATATATACTAATAATAATTATAAACACATATGGCCGCCCGTAATCCGCTCCATATATTCTTATGTCATTATCAGTCCTCGACAGCGACGCTTTTAGGCTCTAAAGCGTAGGCAATCAGCCGGTCGACCACCTCGGCGTACGATACGCCGCTCGCGATAAAAAGCTTGGCGTACATGCTGATGGACGTAAAGCCCGGCAATGTATTCACCTCGTTGAGCACGACGTCCCCGTTTTCCTTCACAAAGAAATCGACTCTCGCAAGCCCCCTGCATCCCATGGCCGCATAGGCCTTTACAGCCGTTTCGCGCACCTTCCGTGCCGTTTCATGCGGGATATGCGCCGGGATATAAAGCTCTGTTGAATCATCGAGATACTTGCCCTCATAATCATAGAACTCATGGGTCGGCGCGATTTCACCCACGACGTCGGAGGCGATGGGATCATCGTTGCCCATCACGGCGCACTCGACTTCCTGCCCCTTCACCATCTGCTCAACGACGATTTTCCGGTCATGCCTGAACGCGCATTTAAAGGCGTCCTCCAATTCCTCGGGCCCCTTGACTTTTGTGACGCCCACGGATGAACCCGCATTGGCCGGTTTGACAAACATCGGGTAGCCGAGTTCAAGCTCGAGGCGGCGGCGCGTCTCATCCATATGAATGACATCGTAATAGCGCAGCGCGATCATCTTTGTCTTCTTAATACCCGCATGCTCGAGAACGGCCTGTGTAAAAGCCTTATCCATGCACGCGGCGCTGGACAGCACGTCGCTGCCCACATAGGGGATGCCCGCCAGTTCAAACAGGCCCTGTATGGTGCCGTCCTCGCCGAATTTTCCGTGCAGGACGGGGAAAACAACGTCAACCGGCAGCAGACGCGCTTCCTCAAAGGGTGACGCGCCCGTTATAATGCGGCGGCGCAGCTGGTCGGACGTGGGCATGCCGCCCTCCGACGCATAGAGATACAGGCCCCTCTGATGGCGGTCCGGCGAAATGATGGCCGGGCGTGTGTAGGCCGAATTCTGCCACGCGCCGCTTACAATCATATCCACGGGACCCGTGTAACAGAGCCAGCGCCCCGATTTCGTAATGCCAAGCATCATGATATTGTATTTATTTTTGTCCATATTTTCAAGCACGGATGTTGCCGAGCGCAGTGACACCTCATGTTCGCTCGACGTCCCGCCAAAAACAACGCATACATTCAGCATAAAAGATCCTTCCCTTCGCGCCGTATGAGAAAACCAATCCACTGCAAATCACCATGGCCAACGCACTCGTGCCGGCTTGTCGTATGACAGGACGCGATTTATCAATAAACCAACCGGACCGTCTGCGCTTTTGTTCAGCAAATGCCTGGTAAAAAAGTGAACTTAGTATAGCATAAATCCGCTTCCCTTACAATACGGTCCTGTTCGCGGACGGTTAAAAAAGCATTAAATTCCGGCCCTGAGCACCGACCGCTTTTATTATCCGGACAAGGCCGTGTTCGCGTGCTGTATCAAACCGTTCAGGTCCGTTAATAATGAATACGATAAAACAGCTGTATTTAGACGCAAAAATATGATTTTTTATTGACGCCCCGGCCTTTTTATGCTATAGTGTTAATACCTCTGAAAAGGGTTTATTTTTTTGTGCAAAAACGCAGAAAGAGACGCAATGGAAAGGGGCTTTGGCCCTGAGGTCAGTACCATACCCTTTTGAGGGAGGCCATACCTATTTAGGCGGAATACAGAGCGGCCAGCTTATGCCCCGCCAATTATTACAGGAGGTGCCGCATGAGAGTAAAAGTGACAATGGCTTGCAACGAGTGCAAGCAGCGCAACTACAGCACAATGAAGAATAAAAAGAACGACCCCGACCGGCTGGAGCTCAGCAAGTACTGCAGGTTCTGCAGGAAACACACGCCTCACCGGGAAACAAAATAACTGCGACGTGTGAAAGGCGGGTTATAATTTGGCCACCAGCGCAAAAGAAAAGGGCAAGCCCGGCATTAAGGGCATCTTCGGGAATATCGGCAAATCCGTCCGCGACATGCGCGGCGAAATGAAAAAAGTTGTTTGGCCCTCGAAAAAGCAGACATTAAACAATACAGCCATCGTCCTCGTGTTCATGGCCGTCATGGCTGTGATCATCGGTCTTTTTGACGCAGGATTGACCGCCGTCATCAGGCTGGTCTTTGGTCTCGGTTCCTAAATCTGCTTATGGAGGTCAAAGAATGGCTGATTTGAGATGGTATGTCATCCATACCTATTCCGGTTATGAAAACAAGGTTGCGAGCAGCATTGAAAAAGCGGTTGAAAACCGCGGGCTGCATGACCTGATCGCTGAAATCCGCGTCCCAACCGAAACGGTTGTGGAGATCAAGGACAATAAAAAGCGCGAAGTCGAGCGTAAGGTTTTTCCCGGCTACGTCATGGTCAAGATGGAAATGACGGACGAGAGCTGGTATGTCGTGCGCAATATACGCGGCGTGACGGGCTTTGTCGGCCCGGGCTCCAAGCCGGTTCCCCTCACTGAGGAGGAAGTGTCCAAGCTTGGCGTTGAAATCAAGGAAATCGTCGTCAATTTCGCTGTGGGCGACTCCGTCCGGGTTGTGGACGGTTATCTCGAGGGTTTCATCGGCGTCGTCGACGCCATAGAACCGGAAAACGATATTGTGCGCGTGACCGTGTCCATGATGGGCAAGGACGTCCCCGTCGAGCTTGAACTCGACAAGGTCGAGACGCTCACATAAGCCTAATGTGTATGAATTTTTTGTTCCCCGTTTGTAGGGCATGGAGACGGTCTGTGCCTGTGGGAGAAGCGCCGCGTGCGCTTCGAGATGACCACACGCAATTCCACTGCTGAATTGCGATATTTTGGAGGTGTAACAACATGGCAAATAAAGTTGCCGGATTTATAAAACTTCAGATTCCGGCCGGAAAAGCGACTCCGGCCCCGCCTGTCGGCCCCGCGCTGGGCCAGCACGGCGTCAACATCATGTCCTTCACAAAGGAATTCAATGAGCGCACCAAAAACGACATGGGCCTTATCATCCCCGTTGTCATCACCGTTTTCGCCGACCGCTCATTCTCCTTTATTACAAAGACGCCCCCGGCCGCCGTTTTGCTCAAGAAAGCCGCCGGGCTCGAGAAGGCGTCCGGCGTGCCCAATAAGGACAAAGTCGGCAAAGTGACAAAAGAACAGGTCAAGCAGATCGCGGAGCAGAAAATGGTCGACCTCAACGCGGCCAATGTGGATTCCGCCATGCGCATGATCGCCGGCACCGCGAGGTCCATGGGCCTTGAGGTCGTGGACTGATCTCCCCGGGTGGGAGGATGATCCGTTATTACCACTCATATAGGAGGAGAATATAAATGAAACGTGGAAAGAAATATCAGGACAGCGCGAAGCTGTATGAAAAAATAAACCTGCATGATGTCAAGGACGCTTTGGATCTCTGCCTTAAAACAGCCAAAGCCAAATTTGACGAGACGGTCGAGCTGCATGTGCGCCTCGGCGTCGACTCCCGCCACGCGGACCAGCAGGTGCGCGGCGCGGTTGTGCTGCCCAACGGCACAGGTAAATCCGTCCGTGTGCTCGTATTCGCGCGCAACGAGAATGCCGACGCAGCCAAGGCCGCGGGCGCCGAATATGTCGGCGCTGAGGATATGATGCAGAAAATCCAGACTGAGGGCTGGATGGACTTTGACGTTGTCATCGCGACCCCGGACATGATGGGCGTCGTGGGACGCCTGGGCAAGGTGCTCGGTCCCCGCGGCCTGATGCCGAACCCCAAAGCCGGTACCGTCACGCCGGACGTCGCCCGCGCCGTCGAGGAAGCCAAGGCCGGTAAGATTGAGTACCGCCTGGACAAAACCAACATCATCCATTGTCCCATCGGCAAAGCCTCGTTCGGTGAAGAGAAGCTGCAGGAGAACCTTGATACGCTGATGGACGCGATTGTCAAGGCCAAGCCCGCCGCGGCTAAAGGCCAGTATATCCGAAGCTGTGTTGTCGCTACAACAATGGGCCCCGGCGTTAAGATTAATCCCGCGCGTTTCGTGGCGGCTGTCTAAACTCATTAAAAAAGTATTCAAAAAGCCCGGCAGCAAAGCTGCCGGGCTTTTTGCGTGCGCCCCACCCCGCGCGCGTTCGAAAGCGCCCGCGTTGTAATAATGACCTTTTCCCTGTTCTGCGGGCGCGAGTAGAAAGTTGACGCGCCCGCAGCGCGTCGTTTCAATGCCCGCTGTACACTCACACGCGCGCGCGGTAGGACCCTTCCACCGTCGTCCGTACCCAAACTCTTTAATTCCCCGGTTATCCATATCCGGGTGGGTTCGGGAGG
>JAITVU010000175.1 GCA_031285645.1 Oscillospiraceae bacterium
CCGCTGTCCCATGCAGCCCATGCCCGGCCCTGTAGCCGCGCTTTGCGGCCTCACAGTATCCGACTATACCTGCCTTGGGCCGGCCGACGATATGGAACAGGCCGACTGGGACGGAACGCTGATGGAAGCGCCTGATTTTAATGAGATTTTGGATCCCGCGCCCGGCACCGAGGTTCTCGCCCGCTTTAAGGGCAATTACTACGACGGCGCGCCCGCTTTAACATGCCGCGCTCTCGGCAAGGGCAGGGTCTATTATTACGGCGCCGCGTTCTCGGAAGATACGGCCAACGTGTTCCTGGAAAAACTGGGCTGCGCCGAAACATATGCGGATATTGTCTCCCTGACGCCCGGCGTTGAAATAGCCGTGCGTGAGAAAGCGGGACACAAGTGGGTTATCCTGCTCAATTATCTGAACGAAAGCCAGAAAGTGGATGTCAGGACAGAAGTCCGGGACGCGATTTCTGGCGGCACGGTCAGCGGCGCGGTGGAGATGCCCCCCTATGGCGTGATGATTCTTGAGCTGCCCTGAGAGGAATGATAACGTTACATGAGGAACACGCCAATCGATATTGTGCCGTTTGACAAAGAGTATCTTGACGCCATACAGGAACTCGACACGAATTTGTGGCTGGCCCTGCATTTCAACGATGACTATAAGCCGGAAAACGCGTTTTGTGCTGTGGTTGGCGGACGGCTCGTCGGCGTAGCCTGCCTGTCGCTGGATGCGAGCTTTTACGCGATGGACAGGGATATCCCGCACAAATTGTTATACAATATGGCGCTTGCGGCGGATGCGCCGCAAGATGCCGCCGATCAGCTTATTGAGGCCCTGACAGGCCGGTGCGACGTCTATAATGCGCTGTATCCGGGCAAGGAAATCTGTGTCAGCGCCAACATGGAGACGGATGATATCGACGGGATGCGTTTGCTCATGCGCCATGGATTCGGGCTTTACGGCGTCATCCCCGTTTTACAATACGACCTTGATAAGAAGGTCAAGCCGGTGGCGTTGCCGGACGAAATCCAAATCATCCCCTATGAACTGACGGACGCCTCCATTAAGCGCTACCTCGAAGCGGACAGGGCCGCGTCCGGGTTTTCCGCCAGTGAGGCTGAAATCCGCTTTAATAAAGAGGGGCCGGGCTTTTGCTGCTTCTGCGCGGTGCGGGGCGACGATGTCGTCGGCTCCGTCACCATATGGGATATAACGGAAAGCCGCGGGGCGACGGAGAATATCTTTGTCGTGCCCGCATACAGACGGCGGAATATTGCGCGGGCGCTCATTGCCACAGCGCTTGGGGCGCTTAAAAAAGAGGGGAAGAAGACCGCCGCCCTGTCCGTGTCCGGAACAAACATGTCCGCAATGAAGCTTTATATCTCGTGCGGATACGAACTCAGTTACAATTTGCTGGAGATGAGGTTCAAGGGTTAAAGCTGAAAACCGCTCGGATGTATAAAATGACGTCATACCTGTGGACGTCTCTTTCACAGAAGACCGCTTTGGCGCCGCGCGCTGTTTCTTTGAGGAGGGAATGGAGGCATGAAAAAATTCCCTTTGTGGCGAGGGGCTTTGCGCGTGACACGGCGCCGAGTGGCTTCGCGCGCCATAAAAAAAGCCGCTTAAAGCGGCTAAGGAGGAAATATGCCCGTTATTGATTATCTTGTTTACCTCATTGACGGGGACTACGCCCACTTGAAGGATCAGAAGGGTGATGAGATTATGATCGCCCTCGCTTTGTTGCCGCAAGGCGTGGATGAAGGCGATAAACTCCGTTTTGAAAACTACACGTACACGCTGTTGCATTAGATCCTGAATAGGTTCTTAGCCGATGCTTGTGGAGATCATGGCTTTTACAGGCTCTTCAAAGTCGACCATGCCTCCCGTGAGGGCTTCAAGGAAACCGAGATTGGCCACATTGCTCATATCGAGCTTCCAGGCGCCGTCGCCGCCCAGAATGAGGTGCACGGTCGCGTTTGTCTTGATGGTTGTGAGGTTTTCGTCATCCAGCGCGGCTGTGACGCGCGTGAGGACAAAATCCTCGACGCTGACGGGGAGCCCGAGGATTTTTTGCAGCGCCGCGTAACCGATTGCCTGAGACATGATTTCCCCGGCAATACTCTTTATATCCGCCGCTGTAACGGCAATATCGACCGCCGCACGGTTTTCGGTAATTTTTGTGTTGCTGATCGTATATTGCAGCTTTCCGAGTACCGACGGTGTGGCAATTTCACACACAGACGCTATAAAATTGCGGTCGTCCGCTTCGCCGAGCTGGGAAACGGATGCGGCCATATCCCAGTTTCTGAGGCTGTCCATCAAATCGTCAACGGCATCGGCCGGTGTGTTTACCGCCGCCGCGGAAGCCGTGATGTTAAAATAAGTGAACAAAAAGAGAAACAGGCAAAAGTAAATCATCTTTTTCATTCTATGTATTCCTTTCCGTGTCATGGGCTTTGCTTTACCGGCCTATACTTCATTTTTATGTAACATGACAGACAAGTATGCTATACCGGCTTATTATTCAGCTTTTCAGGAAACAGACCGGCTCTTTAAATATAGGGCATGGATCGGGCGTTTTATGTAAAATTTTGACAATTGGGGGCAGAATGTACAAACTATTGACGCAGGAGGGCAAGGCGCGCCGGGGTGATTTTGATACGGTTCACGGTACGGTCCATATGCCCGCCTTTATGAATGTTGGAACGGCGGGAGCCATTAAGGGCGGGATTTCGTCCATTGATCTGCCGGGACTTGGATGCCAGGTTGAGCTTTGCAACACCTATCACCTGCATATCCGCCCCGGGGACACAGTGATCCGCAGCCTGGGGGGGCTTCACCGCTTTATGAACTGGAGGGGCCCGATTTTGACCGACAGCGGCGGTTTTCAGGTTTTTTCGCTGGCTAAACTGAGGCAGATCAGGGAGGAGGGCGTGACCTTCCGCTCGCATGTGGATGGCAAACGCATCTTCATGGGGCCGGAGGAGAGCATGCGCATCCAGTCCAACTTGGGCTCAACCATCGCCATGGCTTTTGACGAGTGCATTGAAAACCCCGCTGAATACGCTTATACGGAGCAGTCCATCGCGCGCACCACACGCTGGCTGCACCGCTGTAAGGAGGAGCTGGCGGTTCTGAACGCGCGGCCGGATACCGTCAACCCCCGCCAGATGCTGTTCGGCATTAATCAGGGCTCAACATACGCGGATTTGCGCGCGCGGCATATGCGCGAAATTGCCGAACTGGATTTGGACGGTTACGCCATCGGCGGGCTGGCCGTGGGCGAACCGGCTGAGGAGATGTACCGCACCATCGATATCGTGGAGCCGCATATGCCCGCGGATAAGCCGCGCTATCTTATGGGCGTCGGGACGCCTGTGAACATTATTGAAGCCGTATGGCGCGGCGTCGACCTTTTTGACTGTGTGATGCCCAGCCGCAACGCCAGGCACGGCACGCTTTTTACCTGGGACGGCGTGCGCATCATCCAGAACGCAAAGTATGAAACCGATCCCCTACCCATTGATCCGGCCTGCGGGTGCCCGACTTGTCAGAACCATTCGCGCGCGTATGTCCGGCATTTGCTCAGGGCCAAGGAAATTCTCGGCTACCGCCTTGCCGTGGCGCACAACCTGTTTTTTTACAACGACCTGATGGCGCGCATACGCTTAGAAATTGAAGGCGGCACATTCGCCCGTTTCAGAGATGAGATGGCGCCGAGGCTTGACACGAGGATATAGTTTGAAAGTTACACTTTCAAGCAGCGTTTTGTGCCTTTTCGGCCAGAGGGGCCAAAATGTCGGCTGCGGCCGACACCGGCCCAATTCCGCAGAAAGGAATG
>JAITVU010000181.1 GCA_031285645.1 Oscillospiraceae bacterium
GTGCAGGCCTCAGTGGTTACGGTGAAGCCCTGCGGAACCGGCATACCGAGACCGGTCATTTCGGCGAGGTTTGCGCCTTTGCCTCCCAAAAGCTCACGCATGGACGCGCCGCCTTCGGAGAACAGGTATACATACTTTTTGCTCACTAACATTCTACCTCCTGATATTCGTCTTCATTCTGCCCATAAAACTATGGACTCTCTACTTCCGCGCGTACGGGTTCCTCTACAACGAATGCTGATAATATTGTACGCTTTTCGATGGCAAATAACCATATATAACCAGATACACGGTTATGCTTTAATAGTATATCAAATATATGGTCATATAGCTAGCAATTGGTAATAAAAATTTTATATTTGGCGATTTTCAGGTAATTTCCGCTTAAATGTGATAGGACGCCCGCCCGATGAGCTTTTTTCGTGGGCCGCAATGGCCAAAGATTAATTAATTATGATTATCCAGATATTTATTCTTTTTGGCGTCCGGGTACTTGCAAATACAGGCAAAACTTGCAATAATATTAAATAGACCGTACATATGTCGCGCCCTGTTTGAATAAATTGTATTATTGCGGCACACATCAACCGATCTGTGCGGCTTCTTTCTGTTTCGCGCGGCCGGAATGTGAAATAATCGGCATGCGAAGAAGCGCGATGTAAACAGAGATGTCAGTGAAATTCTGATTTTATGAATGGAGCGTGGATGCATGGATAATGTTTGCGCTGTTATTATGGCGGCGGGTGACGGCACCAGGATGAAATCCTCCTATCCCAAGGTCTTGTGCGATGTACTGTTCAAACCTATGATTACATGGGTAACCGATCATGTCGCGGATGCGGGAATCAGGGATGCCTGCGTGGTGGTGCGGGAAAAAGAAGACAGGATCGCGCCTTTGCTGCCGCGAGGTTTTATAACGGCGACGCAGAGCGCCGATAAAAACAAGGGTTATGGCACAGGTTACGCCGTGATGATGGCGGCGGATTTTATCAAGAACGGCGGATTTAGCGATGTTGTTGTTCTGTCGGGCGACGCGCCTTTTACAGGTGCGCAGGACATCCTTGAGGCCTTCGAAAAACACAAAAGCGATGGGAACGACGTCACGGTTCTGACATCGATGCTCAAAGATCCCGCCGGTTACGGCCGGATTGTGCGCGATGGGGAAGGCGTGGCTGCTATTGTTGAGCAGGCCGACGCCGACGAGGACACAAAGCTGATCGGCGAGATCAATTCCGGCACGTATTGGTTCAAGGCCGCATTTCTGCTGGACGCACTCGGCAATATCACCAGCGACAATACCAAAGGCGAGTACTATTTGACGGACACGGTCGCTTACGCCGTTGAAACGGGCCGCAAGGCCGGTGCGTGCGTGGTCAGCCCCGACGTGGTATTGGGCGCGAACGACAGGAAGGGCTTGAGCGAACTCAACAGGCTGGCGCTTGACAAGGTGCTGGACAGGCTGATGGCCGACGGCGTTAATATCCCGTTCCCGGACGGCATTGTCATCGGGGCGGACGTTGAGATCGGCCCGGATACGACAATCCTGCCCGGCACCGTCATAAGGGGCCGCACCGTGATTGGCGCGGGCTGCGAGATAGGGCCCAATTCTTACTTGGATAACGCCGCAATCGGCGACGGGTGCCGGGTCATATCGTCGTATGTGGACAGTTCCACGCTTGAAAACGGCGTCAAAATCGGCCCCATGAGCAACATCCGGCCGGGATGCCACATTAAGCCGGGCGTCAAGATCGGCGATTTTGTCGAAATCAAGAACTCGACTGTCGGTGACGGAACCGCTGTCGCGCATTTGACTTATGTCGGGGATGCGGACGTGGGGAAAAACTGCAACTTCGGCTGCGGCGTCGTGACGTCAAACTATGACGGCTCTAAAAAGTACCGCACTGTCATCGGTGACGATGTCTTCATCGGCGGCAATACAAACCTGGTCGCCCCGGTTAAACTGGGCAACCGGGTGTATTCGGCTGCCGGCACAACGGTGACGGATGACGTGCCGGACGGCGCTCTGGTGATAGGCCGCGCGCGTCAGACCGTCAAGGAGGGCTGGGCTGAAAGGACGGGCAAATATCCGAAAAAAACTTAAGCTTTGCGCGCTATAGTTGAATAGCAATTAAAACGACGCTGATATTTTGCGGCAAAAATACCGCGCGCCGCAAAGCGGCCTTATTTTTAATGAGAATTAACATCCATTGACTCTCATTGCATACGTTAAATAACATCTTTGCGTTTCGTGCTGCATACGAAAAAGAAAATCACTTTGATTTTGGTCCTGTTTGAGTATATGTTTATTATAATCAGGCTTGAACAACAAATGTGGATTGCGTGTTTGATCCGTTGTGGACGCCGTTTTGTGCGGCGGGTGTGTCCGGAGTGAGTAAAAGGAGAGTTGTGCGTCATGAATTTGCACGGTAAGGATATCAAGATTTTTTCCGCCAATTCAAATCGCAGTGTTGCAAAGGGTATCGCAACGGCGCTGGGCCTGCCTTTGGGTAAAAGCGAGGTGACAAGCTTCGCGGACGGCGAGATCAGCGTTTCAATCGGGGAATCGGTGCGCGGCTCGGATGTCTTTGTGGTGCAGTCCACATGCAAGCCCGTCAACAGGCATATCATGGAGCTGCTGATCATGATCGATGCGTTTAAAAGGGCGTCCGCGGGCCGGATAACAGCGGTTATTCCCTATTTCGGCTATGCCCGGCAGGACAGGAAGGCCAAGGCGCGCGATCCCATTTCGGCCAAGCTTGTCGCCGATTTGATCACAACAGCCGGGGCCGACCGTGTCCTGACCATGGATCTGCACGCCCCTCAAATCCAGGGCTTTTTTAACATTCCCGTCGATCATCTGCTCAGCACGCCGCTTCTCGTGCCGTATTTCTGGAAACTCTTCACACCCGAGGACAAGAGCCTTGTCACAGTCGTATCGCCGGACCTCGGGTCTGTGACGCGCACCCGCAAATTTGCCGAAAAGTTTGACGCGCCGCTCGCCATTGTCGACAAGCGCCGCCCCAAGGCCAACGTCAGCGAGGTTATGAATATCATCGGCGATGTCAGGGGCCGCAAGGTGATTTTGGTCGATGATGTGATTGATACGGCCGGGACGCTCTGCCACGCGGCGGACGCGCTCGTGGAGATTGGCGGCGCGAGCGAGGTGTATGCCTGCGCGGCGCACGGCATTCTCTCCGACCCTGCCGTCGAGCTGATCGAGAAAAGTCCGATTAAAAAACTTGTATTGTTGGACACCATTCCGCTGAGGAAAGAGGCGCACATACCCAAGATTGCCATGTTGACGGTCGCGCCGGTTTTTGCCGAGGCCATCGCGCGCATTTATGAGGACAAACCCGTATCGCCCTTATTTGTATAAACGGGGATGCGCGCACCATACTTTAATAAAAGAAAGGGATTTGATCCGCTCTTTAAGCGCTTTTATTCCCCATATCATCTTGACACTACGGCGTTTCGTTTTGAAAAGCAATGTTAGAGCAAATGAACAAAACGCAGCGCATACAGAAAAAACTTACAAGATCATTATCATGCGCTATATAAGTTAAAATGCTCATATATTATATTATTACAGCGGGAGCAACCATGATCAGAAAGATAAAGGATTTCTTCAGCGGATACGCGGCTTCAGGGCCGGTTGAATACATAGTGGCGGGCCTTGGAAACCCGGGCCGGGAATATGAAAATACCCGTCACAACGCCGGTTTTATGGCCCTTGATTATATGAGCGGCGCATGGGGCTTTCAGGTAAATAAACTCAAGTTTAAAGCGCTGTGCGGCGATGCGATGGTAGCGGGCAAGCGCGTTTTGTTCCTCAAACCCTCAACGTATATGAACAATTCGGGGGAAGCCGTGCGCGACGCGCTTTCATTTTACAAGGTGCCGATCCAGAATCTGGTCGTCATATCCGATGACGTGACGCTGGATACGGGAAAAATGCGCGTGCGGCGCAAAGGCAGCGACGGCGGGCAAAAAGGCCTCAAAAGCATTATTTACCTGACCGGCAAAGACGATTTTCCGCGTATCCGCATCGGTATCGGCGCGAAGCCGCACCCCGAGATGGCGCTGGCGGACTGGGTCCTGTCCCGCTTTACCGACAAAGAGCGCGAGGCGCTGCGCCCGGTATTTG
>JAITVU010000282.1 GCA_031285645.1 Oscillospiraceae bacterium
GCTTTTCCGGCTCCAAAAGGTCCACGCCGAGCACACCCCTGTACAGCGGGCTGAAAATCGTGATACCGACACCCTGATCCCGCGCCATGGGGAAAATTTCGAGTTCCGCTTCCCTGTGAATAAGGTTGTAGACATGCTGCTCGCTGACAAGGCCCATAAAGCCCCTTCTCCGCGCGGCCTCATTGGCCTTCATCACCTGCCAGGCGGCGGCGTTGCTGCTGCCAATGTAGTCGACCCGGCCGGAACGCACAAGTCCTTCCATAGCCTCCCAGACCTCATCCCAGGTCGTGCGCTTGTCAATGTCGTGCATCTGGTAAAGCTCAAGGTGGTCTGTCTGGAGACGCTTCATCGATTCCCCAAAATGCCTGCGGATTTTGTAAAGGGAGACATTTCCGGGCAAGTTGGGGCCGTCATATGTATATTGCGCCACGACATGACCCATCTTTGTGGCTAAGACAGTTTTTTCCCGCCGCCCCGCACCCTTTTGAAACCATGTGCCGACGATTGCCTCGGACAGGCCGCAATAACCGCCTTCACCGTGATTGCCGTAGGCGTTGGCGGTGTCGAAAAAATTGATGCCCGCGTCCATTGCCATGTCCATCAGGTAATGCGCGTCTTTTTCAACAACCGATCCCCAGTTGCCATAGCCGTTTCCGCCGCCGCCAAATGTGCCTGTGCCAAGGCAGATACGACTGACTTTCATGCCTGTGCGTCCAAGATAGGTGTACTGCATGATAACACTCCTTTTTATTTATGGGATGTAAATATGAATCATGGCGATATTTCGTTGTTTTGACGGAAAATCCGGTTCCGTTTCGATTGGTGATCGGCGCGATACCCGCTTATTATAGTATCAGTATAATCCAATGGATTGAAAACAGCAAATGTTTTTCATCTATTTAAAAGCTTGTGCAGCGTCAAATCTGGAGTAACGCCACTGAAATTACATATGAGCCGGCCGAATCCATTATTAGGGCCGCGTCTCGCACAGGGCAATGTCATCGTCACCGCTTTGGTACAAAACCAGTCCGGTTTTAAACCTATCGACTCCATGATTTCCATCAGTCTGGCGTGTTTAATATCTGAAAGAAGTGTAGTATAATAGAAAACATCATTGCTTGAAATGGAGCTTGCGTCTATATGGAGTTCGCGGAAATACTGCAGCGGCTGCGCAAACAAAGAGAATGGACACAGGAACAGCTTGCCGAAAAGCTGTTTGTTTCGAGAACCGCGGTTTCGAAATGGGAAAGCGGTAAAGGGTATCCCAATATTGACTCCCTTAAAAGCATATCAAGATTGTTCTCCGTTTCTATTGACGATCTGCTCTCGGGGGAGGAAATCGTCTCCCTCGCCGCAGAAGAAAATCGTGCCAATATCCGGCGGATCTACTGCCTTATTTACGGCATACTGGATGTGATGGCCCTGATATTTCTGTTTCTGCCTCTTTATGCCCGGCAGGACGGCGACATGATCCGGATGGTCAATGTTTTCGGGAATCCGGATGCCCTCATCGTTACACGGATCGTCTATTTTGTATGGCCAATTCTGACGGCCACATTGGGTATTGCGGAACTGATCATTCAGCATCTGGGCAACGAGAGGCAGATTTATATCAGCGGCATCGGGTCTGTTCTGTTGCAGGCATTGGCTATTTTGGTCTTCGTCGCCACCCGCCAACCCTACGCCGCCGCGCTCCTTTTTTTGTTCTTCCTCATTAAGGTGATGTTTTTGATAAAGAGGAACCGAATCAATCAAAATCAGTGAAAAGCTTATTGCCATCACACCGACACGAAACGTGTCGGTGTGATTTTGGCATTGTGACAAAAAGGTTCTTGCTTCTTCCCGCGTTATTATCGGATAATGGGTGGGCGGCGCTGCGTCCGCAATGAATTATGAGAGGAAGAAAAATATTAATGAATCTGACGGAACTGTTAAAAGTGATTTTTCTCGGTGTGGTGGAAGGGATTACCGAATGGCTTCCCATCAGCAGCACGGGGCACATGTTGTTATTGGATGAAATTATCACACTGAATATGAGCGACGCCTTCAAGGAAATGTTTTTTGTGGTTGTCCAGCTGGGCGCCATACTCGCCGTCGTTGTCACGTTCTGGAAAAAGATGATTCCTTTGCGGTTCAGCGACAAAAGCCGTCCTGCGCTAAAAAAGGATACGGTATCCCTGTGGTTCAAAGTAGCGGTTGCCTGCATCCCCGGCGCCGTTGTGACGATCCTGTTCGATGATTTTATCGAAGCGCATTTGCGCACCCCTACTGTCATCGCCCTGGCGCTGATTTTTTACGGCGTCGCATTCATCCTGATCGAAGTGTGGAACAAGAACCGTGTCCCGGTTACTGCACAGCTATCAGATATCACTTACAAAACCGCCCTTCTCATCGGCTTGTTTCAGGTGCTTTCCATTATACCGGGCACCTCGCGCTCCGGGGCCACAATCATCGGCGCGTTATTAATCGGCGTATCCAGGGTGGCCGCCGCCGAATTCACGTTTTTTATGGCGGTTCCCGTCATGTTTGGGCTGAGCGGGCTCAAACTGCTGAAACTGGGTCTTCAGTTTTCCGGCGTGGAGTGGCTGACCCTGGGGATTGGCACCGCCGTCGCGTTCATTGTATCCCTGTTTGTGATCCGTTTTCTGATGAGCTATATTAAAAAACACGATTTCAAGGTGTTCGGCTGGTACCGTATCATCCTCGGCGTCATTATTCTGCTCATTTTATAGTCATTGATCGCTTTGCCATACTTCCTTGCAGGCCGGTCATAAAGCGCATTCACAGCATAATTCGCCATAAAAGGCAATGTGACAAAATTGTAAGCCAGCTGTCACGCCGCTGTCATCCGGTTTATGTATACTATACTCAGCGAATGCGCGAATGTGGCCGCTAAGCGGCCTTCGCGCCGTACATATAGTAAGCGCGCACGCCTCCGGCGTGCCGTCAGGCAAATGCCTGACGCGTTGAAACAGTACATAGACCGGAAAGGATGTGCCGTATGCTGGATGGTTCTGCAAAAGGGAAATGGCCGGCGTTTTTGTTATCCGCCATTCTGTTGGTTTGCCGCCCGCCGACTGCCTTTGCCCAAACAACCGCGCGGGGGCCCGATTTTGAGGCCGTGACCGATCAATATATGGAAAAGGTGCTGTCGGAATACCATGTGGCCGGCGCCGCGGTTTCAGTGGTCAAAGACGGTGAGGTCCTGTTTCAAAAAGGCTATGGGTATGCCGATCTGGAGGATAACGTCCCTGTCAACGGAGAAACAACAGCCTTTCAGATTGCTTCCGTGACCAAGCTGTTCACGGCGACCGCTGTCATGCAAATGGTGGAGCAGGGCGCCTTGGATTTGGATACGGATGTCAATCAATACCTGACGACATTTCAGATTGAGAACGAATTTGACACGCCCGTCACGCTGCGTCATCTGCTGACTCATACCGCTGGCCTTGATGACCGTATGCCTCTCTACATTCAGAGCGCCGGAGATATCCTCTTTGATGATCTCGAACCGCTGGAGGCCGTCGTGCGGCAGTCCCTGCCTCCTGTCGTCCGCGAACCGGGCGCCTATTGCCAGTACAATGTCATGGG
>JAITVU010000246.1 GCA_031285645.1 Oscillospiraceae bacterium
AACTTCCTCAACTCCATGGGCGCCGACATACGCGGCGCCGGCACCGACGTCATCAAAATCCACGGCGTCGACATCATGCACGGCGCGACTTACTCGGTCATACCGGACCAGATCGAGGCCGGGACTTATATGATCGCCGCCGCCGCCACCAGCGGGGATGTATTAATCAGAAATGTCATTCCCAAGCACATGGAATCCGTTTCCAACAAACTCATCAACGCGGGCGCCGTGGTCACGGAGTATGACGACTGTATCCGCGTATCCCGAACGGGCCCCATTTTGTCGACGACCATCAAGACCATGCCGCATCCCGGTTTTCCCACCGATATGATGCCGCAGATCACAGCTATGCTCACGTTGGCCGAGGGTACCAGCGTCATCACCGAAGGGGTTTTCGACAACCGCTTCCGCTATGTGGACGAGCTGACACGCCTGGGCGCCAATATTCAGGTGGACGGCAAGGTGGCGGTTGTCCAGGGCATGCCCCAACTCACGGCGGCGCCCGTTAAGGCGACCGATCTCAGAGGCGGCGCGGCGATGATTATCGCCGCCCTTATGGCGACGGGCACAACCGAAATCGAGGATATCTATCACATTGAACGCGGTTATGAGGACATTGCCAACAAGTTCAGGAGCATCGGCGCCGATATCAAACGCATCGAAATTCCGGAAATCGACATCACTGCCGCGCTATAATTTACAATTTAAAACAGTAAATTGATTCCCCCGTATGCCGCGCTTACGGGGGATTTTGCATTTTACTATTTCACACATGACAAACCAATATCGGAATGGCTCATATGCTTTGGAAACAAGGTTTTCAAATGCCTTTATTTCAAAATATCCTTTGCTTTCTCAGGATGACTACAGACGCGTATGCCTGATATATATTTAACGGACAACCGCTCCTGTCTTGCCTGTTCAAAGCTTTCCATTGACTTGAATTCGCATTTGATGTAAGATTATTCTTGTTTATACATAATGCTTTAGGGCTAAACTCAGCTTTAAAATGTACCGCGTGATAAACAGCGCGGGCACATGGCGCATATTGGATATGCGCAACAGTGAAGGGGGGACAGCCCGGTTTATCTGAACCGGGCATGGAAACATGAAGAAGAAATTGCTGCTTGGAAATGAGGCGGTCGCAAGGGGGCTCTATGAAGCCGGGACCGCCGTTATTTCCAGTTATCCGGGAACGCCGAGCACCGAAATTACGGAATACGCCGCTCTTTATAACGATATGTATACGGAGTGGGCGCCGAATGAAAAAGTGGCGCTGGAAGTGGCCATCGGTGCGAGTATTGCCGGAAAAAGGGCTTTTTCCGGCATGAAACATGTGGGTCTCAATGTCGCGGCGGACCCGCTTTACACCGTATCCTATACGGGCGTAAACGGCGGCCTTGTCATCGGCGTCGCGGACGACCCGGGCATGCACTCATCCCAGAACGAGCAGGACAGCCGCAACCACGCGACGGGCGCCAAGGTGCCGATGCTGGAGCCGGCATCATCACAGGAGTGCCTGGATTATGTCAAGCTGGCCTTTGAGTTGAGCGAGCAGTTCGACACGCCTGTGTTGCTGCGTCTATCGACGCGCATTTCACACGCGCGCAGCCTTGTTGACACAGCCGACCGTGACGAGCGCGGCACCGTTGCATACGAAAAGGACATCCAGAAATATGTCATGATGCCAGCCATGGCGCGCCCGCGCCATACAGCTGTCGAACAGCGCGTCGTCGACATGGCGAAATGGGCCGAAACAGCCGACATCAACACAATCGAGATGCACTCGGTTGAAATCGGCGTCATCACGTCCGGTATCAGCTACCAGTACGCCAAAGAGGCGTTGGGGGACGGCGCCAGCTACCTCAAGCTCGGCATGGTTTATCCCTTGCCGACTGAACTCATCCGGGAATTTGCCTCTAAAGTCAAGAAGCTCTATGTCATCGAGGAACTCGACGACTTTATTGAAACGCACTGCAAAAAGATCGGCGTTAACGTTATAGGCAAGGATCTTTTCCCGCTTTGCGGCGAGTATTGCCAGTCCCTGATCCGCGAAAAGATATTGGGCGTTAAGACTGAGACCATGAGCCTCGACGTTCCGCTGCCGCCCCGCCCGCCCGTTATGTGCGCGGGCTGCCCGCACCGCGGCGTTTTCTACGCCTTCAACCGCCTCGGCGTCTATGTCAGCGGTGATATCGGCTGTTACACATTGGGCTCCGCCGCGCCGCTCGCCGCGATAGACGCCTGCATCTGCATGGGTGCGTCGGTATCGGGCGCGCACGGCGTCAGTAAAGCGGTGGGCAAAATGAACGGCAAACTGCCCGTCGCCGTTATTGGCGATTCTACTTTCATCCACTCCGGCGTGACGGGACTTATCAACGTCGCCTACAACCAGGCCAAGACGGTCACTGTCATCCTTGACAACTCCATCACGGGCATGACAGGGCACCAGCAAAATCCCACAACAGGTTACACAATAACAGGCGAACCCACGGCCGCCGTTGATCTTGAAGCCCTGTGCCAGGCCGTCGGCATTAAGAATATCGCCGTCACGGACCCTTACGACCTGCCCGGCACGCTTGAGACGATCAAGAAAGCCGTGGAGGGCGATGAAGCCAGCGTCGTCATATCCCGTCGTCCCTGCGCGCTGCTTAAAACCGTTAAGCACAAAGCCCCGCTGCGTGTCGACAATGACAAATGCACGGGCTGTAAAGTTTGCCTGCGCATCGGCTGCCCGGCCACAAGCATGCAGGCCGAATCCGGACAAAACGCCAAAATGCATATTGATCCCAATCAGTGCGTGGGCTGCGGCCAATGCGTGAGTCTGTGCAAATTCGGCGCTATTATCGGAGGTGAGGACAATTGAATAACGTAAAAAATATCCTGATTGTCGGTGTTGGCGGACAGGGCACTTTGCTCGCAAGCAAGTTGATCGGCGAAGTGCTTGTAAACGCCGGATACGATGTCAAGGTGTCGGAGGTGCACGGCATGAGCCAGCGCGGTGGCTCTGTCGTCACTTATGTGCGGTACGGCGACGCGGTGGCTTCCCCGCTGATTGACGCCGGCGAGGCCGACATCATTCTCGCTTTTGAGGCGCTCGAAGCCGCGCGCTATCTACCTTACCTCAAAAAGGGCGGCCTTATCATCACAGCCGACCAGCGCATAGACCCCATGCCCGTCATTACAGGGGCCATGGCGTATCCCGGCGACCTGATCGGCCGGCTGAAAGCGCAGGATATCAGGCTTGTCGCCTGCGATGCGCTCTCAGCCGCCAATAAAGCCGGAAACGCCAGGGCCGTCAATGTTGTTCTGATTGGCATTCTGGCCAAGTATATGGACTTTCCCGCCGAGGCCTGGGAGGACGCCATCACGGCCGTCGTGCCCGAGCGGTTCAGGGATGTCAACCTGAAAGCGTTCGCTCTTGCTGACACAGTGGCGGACTGAAGCTGATCTGAAAACACGGATCAGCCTCTTAAAAAACAGCGCCGGGTTTTCGCAGTCCCAAACGCCGCAAATCCCCCTTGGCGGCGAGCCGCCAAGGCTCTTGCGCACAGAACGTGCGCAAGGCAGCCGCGCTTTAAAAAGCGCGGCGGATTTGCGGCTCCGGGCCGACTGCCGGCCAGCAGTATCCAAGACCTCGAATTTATAATATTACATACAGACATTTACTAAGTTTTTGAGGAGCGATACCAATGCCCAATTATTTCAATCCCGAAATTGAATGTGCAAGCCCGGAAAAGCTCCGGGACCTTCAGGGCGAGCGCTTGATCGACACGGCGCGGCGCGTATATGAAAATGTGCCGTTCTATAAACAGAAACTTGATGAACTCGGTGTGCGTCCTCAGGACATCAAGAGCGTGGATGATTTAAGCAAGCTGCCCTTTACATATAAGCAGGATTTGCGCGACACCTACCCCTACGGCCTTTTCGCCGTCCCGAAGGAGCGGATCGCGCGTATTCACGCTTCAAGCGGCACCACAGGCAAAATGAC
>JAITVU010000410.1 GCA_031285645.1 Oscillospiraceae bacterium
ACCTATACCATATAGACAGTAAAAGTTACAGTAGATTACAAAATTAATATATTATTGACAAGGCGATTTCTTGTTGCTATGATACAATCAGATTAGTAAGGCAATAAATAGATATTAAAATGTCCATTTATGTTATTTATCTTTTTAGTATTCAACCATTTTTGGTATTCAATGGAAAGGAGGATTGCGTCAGAACCAAATCAAAAATATTAGCTTGAATAAGTTATTTAAGTAAGTAAAAAACAAGAGGTGAGTATGTGAGTAAGAAATTTACAGTGCTTTTAGCCATTTTATTGGTCGTATCGATGGTGTTTGCCGCGTGTGACAGTTCGGCGACGCCCGAGTCGTCCGCAGCGTCGTCCGCATCGGAACCGGCCAGTTCGGCCGCGTCGTCATCGGCCCCTGAAACGAATACAGGCGGCACGACGTTTACTGACGGGCTTTCCGGCGTGAATGAGCTGCCCTTTGTTGAGTCGCCGGTCGACTTCATTATCGCGACCCCGTATTACCCCTATATCATAGATTATGATACAAATGAGCAAACCGTCTACATAGAGGAACAGACCGGAATCAACATTGTTTGGGATATCCTGCCCGAACAGGGGTCCGATGAAAAAATCAACCTGATGTTCGCCGCCGGGACAGGCCTGCCGGATCTGTTCACATCGTGTAATGGCACGTTTACGGCCAGCATGCTGGCCACACTCGGCGATCAGGGTCTTGTGGCCCCTCTCAATGACGCGATTGAGAAATGGAAATACAATCTGGCTGACCTGATGGAGCAGTATCCGAACTATCTGCCGCAGCAGACGGCGCCGGACGGCAATGTTTACAGTCTCTCCGGTATGGGACGCAATGAGCCGAATACGTACGCCCAGCGTTTCTGGATCAACCAGAAGTTTATGGACGCCCTCGGCATCACAAAGCTTCCGGAAACCACCGATGAGTACTACGATTACCTTGTTGCCGTTAAAAACAACGACCCGAACGGCAATGGCAAGGCGGATGAAATCCCCTTGGCTGCCGCGCCGGTCAATAACGGCTGGTTTGAGCAGATCGACGGCTTCCTGATGCAGCCATTTGTTTATATGGACGCGACAAACGGCAACACCGCCGGGGGCAAACGCCGCATTTATCTGACCGATGACGGCAAGGTTGAGTATGCGCCTGTTCAGGAAGGCTACAGGGAAGCGCTTAAGTATCTCAACAAGCTTTACAATGAAGGCCTTATGTCCACGGAAGTGTTCACAATGACCAAAGAGGAGCTGCGCTCCCTCGTTGAGTTTGAAGACGCCGAGATTCTGGGATCCCTCCCCTCCGGCGGCCCTCACGAGTTTGCCAATACATCGGGCGAACGCCGCAAGGACTATGTCATACTGCCGCCTCTTGCCGGCCCGGACGGCACGCGCCAGGCGTACTGGAATGAGTATGAAGGCATTACGATAGGCGCTATGGTCGTGCCGGCCGCGAGCGAGAAAGTTGATCTTGCGGTTAAGTTCATTGACTATATGCTCAATGAAGAAATGAACATGTGGGGCCGTTACGGCGTGGAAGGCCGCGACTGGCAGAGACCTGCCGAGGGCGTTAAGGCCTTTGACGGCGGGCAGGCTCAGATTGACGAGAGCATCGGCAACCTGACATGGGGCGAGCCTCAAAACGTGTATCTCGCCGGCCGCATCCCGCGCTGGGGCAAATTCGGTTCCCATGCCGCGATCGATAACGGCGATCCGTATAACCTCGAAAAAGTTTTGTGGGAAGCCCATCTTGAATATATTCCTTACAAAACAAACAAGCATGTCCCGCCGCTGTATTACACCGCGGATGAAGCGCGTGAATACAATGAGCTGGTTAACACCCTGCACCAGTATGTCGAGCTTTCACTCGCCGAGTTTGTAACAGGCAAGAGAAGCGTAGACACGGATTGGGACGCTTACGTCGCCGAGTGTGAAAAGATCGGTCTGCCCAGGATCATGGAGATTCATCAGGCTGCTTTTGACAGGCAGTGGGCTGAGACATGGAAAGCGACTCACTAATCGGTATTTAAGGTTAAACAGGGATTGGCTTTTGCCAATCCCTGTTTTTGCGCCTTAATATATTTTAGATTATTTGAATAGTCATTGCGATTTAAAATTGTTGGCTTCTAATACTAATATCCGTTAACAAGAGCGATAAAATTATCGCTCAAGACGCCTTTTTTCCAAAACGCATCGCGTCATTTTATCTGCTTTTTAATGAGATATTATAGCGGCGGGAATAAATAGGTGGAATAGAAAGACATTAAAATTCCCGCCGCATTCGGCAGAAAGTAAATAATAACGTTCCGGTTATTTTTTACTTTTGCTATAGTATAAACCAGTGTTTAGTATTATGACAGTCTTGTCAACACAAGTGAGGCGTTCACACCGACGCCGAGGGTAACCGTCGCGCCGGCAGACGAGGAAATCGCCATATCCAACACGTCGCCGGCAGCCAGGGTGGCGATTACGGTGCCCGTCAATTCGTTTTCCTGGTTGGCGGTCAGGCTGTGTACTAAAACCGCGCCTGGAATATTGACGCCGTTAAGGCGTATGGCACAGGTTAATAAAATAGCTGTCCCCGAAGCGACCAGCAGATTATAATAGATTTTATATGTGCCGGCGCCGCTAACGATTAAGGCGTTTGGCGTGGTATAAGAAACATCAAAAGCGGGCATGGTTGCATCAAAACTGATTGCGGTCGGCACATTGGGCGCCAACGGGTCGAAAGCTTGAAGCACTGTGCTGTATAGGCCGCCATAGGCGACAGTGGCTGCGCCGGTGGGACCAGTCGCTCCAGTAGGACCCGTAGCGCCGGTTGGACCAGTCGCGCCAGTCGCGCCGGTTGCCCCGTTTGTCCCCGTTGCACCCGTCGGTCCGGTTATACCCTGTATCCCCTGCGGACCTGTCGGCCCGATAGGTCCCTGTACTCCTTGCAGGCCTTCCGGCCCTTGCGGTCCTGTATTGCCGATCGGGCCGACGGGTCCCTGGATACCCTGCGGCCCCTGCGGGCCCGTTGCGCCGGTAGGACCGGCCGGGCCTTGAAGTCCTTGTGGTCCTTGCGGGCCCGTTGCGCCAACAGCTCCGGCAACACCCTGGAGTCCCTGTGGACCCTGAGGTCCCGTGGGGCCTATCGGGCCTTGTACACCTTGCAGTCCTTGCGGGCCCGTTGCGCCCTGAGCGCCCGTGGCTCCCTGAGAGCCAACGGGCCCTTGTGCGCCGGTGGGGCCCTGTACGCCCTGAGAGCCGGCGGATCCCTCCGGTCCTGTTGCGCCTTGCGGGCCGACAGGCCCCTGAGGTCCTTGTGCGCCCTGTGCTCCGGCAGCGCCTTGTGCGCCTGTAGCGCCTTGCGGCCCGACAGGTCCCTGAGCGCCTGTGGCGCCCGCCACCCCTGTCATCCCTTGTGGTCCGATTGGCCCCTGCGGCCCCGCGGGGCCTCTTAAACCGGCGGGTCCCTGCGGCCCGATAAGGCCGCGCGGTCCGGTTGGGCCGGGACAGCAGCATGGGGTGCAACAACAAGAGCCATTGACTATGTCTATTGCGTTCCTGTAATTCATATTGCTTCTCCTCTGTAGACTTCAGGTCTGCCGACACGGCTGAATTTGGATGCAAATTGTGCTTCTTGAATCGCTTGAACGGCGCGCCCGTCAGCTTTGTATCGCATACCCCGTACTTGGAATCTGTAATCATGGCCACAAATTTGCATGGCAGTAGAATTGATCTGATTGTCATTTTCCGTTTATGAATACATCTTCTTACTTCATCATATTTCAAACGGCGGTGTTTTGCGCCTGGAAGGTATGATATTGAGAACGCACATCAAAACCGGATGGTTTTGATGTGTCAGGCGTATGCCGGACGGCACGTCGGAGGGCGTGCGTTCGCTATTACAGTGCGAAGGCCTCAAAAATCGTTCGTTTTGAAATTCCCTGGTCTGTAAAAATAAAAGATTATTGACATATGCCAAAAATCAGACTATACTGATACCGGCATATGTCAATAACAGGAGGGGAAATCATGCCGCGACCACGTAAGTGCCGAAAAGTATGCGCATATCCGCGCTGTACACATTTTGAACCGGGCAACGGGTGCGGACAGGCTGTGGTGATGAGTATTGACGAATATGAAGTGATCCGCCTGATTGATTTTGAGGGTATGAGGCAGGATCAGTGCGCCGGGCAAATGGAGGTGGCGAGAGCCACGGTGCAAGCCATTTACGCCGGGGCCAGAAAAAAGCTGGCCCGGTGCATTGTTGAGGGATGCAGGCTTGTTATAGAGGGCGGCGATGTTATGCTTTGCGAAAATCATTCGGATGCCTGCAAGCAGGGATGCTGCCGTTTGGGAAAACAGCGCGAATGCTTGTACGAAACCCCTTAACAGGAGAAATCGGACAAAGCCGTTTTACGTAAAACGCGTTCATGGGCGGCCCGTCTCACAACAGGCGTTGACAGAGGAGTGGCATTAAAGCCCTGATTCAAAAACAATAAAAAAGGAGGACAAAAAATGAAGGTTGCGGTCACATATGAAAACGGGCAGGTTTTTCAGCATTTTGGGCGCACGGAATACTTTAAGTTGTATGATGCGGAAGAGGGGAGGATCATATCGGCTTCCATTATTAATACAGGGACAAACGGGCATGGCGCTTTGGCGGGTTTTCTGAAAGATAACGGCGTGGATGCGCTCATCTGCGGCGGCATCGGCGAAGGCGCGAGAAAAGCGCTTTCGGAAGCGGGAATTGTTTTTTACGGCGGCGTCACCGGCACCGCCGATGAAGCTGTGACCGATTTGCTTGCAAACAAGCTTGCATTCGATCCCGATATTGTATGCAGCCATCACGGCGCGCACCATCACGAGGAGGATCACGACTGCGGCAGCCACAATCAGGACGAATAAAGAGTTGGGAAGCCCTCTTACAGCAGAATTTCTATCGCATCGCGGTGCGATTTCATATTGGCTGTCTTATTGGACGCCTGCTATGGCAGGAAATTTGTTCCTGATACAAAACAACCTCGCCTTTTGGCGTGAAGCGCGTTTCACTGGGCCTTATGAAAAAGCGTGATTGTTTCATAAGCAACCAGGCGCGTCATGTGTTTAAGTGAATGGAATCAATAACCGAATGCCCGAAAAGAAAAAAACGATGAGATGTCCTCATGTTGTATGTTGTGAAAAAAGCTGATGTGAAGGTGTATATCAGCTTTGCACATGAAATGCGCTTAATTATAATAATTGCCGGGCTGTGAATCGATGCGGCAGGCGAATTTGGGATGGAGGTGCGATATGAAGGTAACAGTAAATCAAATTCGCGGCTATCGGCTTCACGCCCATCACCTGGATGAAAAAATCCCATTGGATGAAATAGGAACGGCCGCCGGCGCCTGCGGCCTTCAAAACACGCCGCCCGGCGCGTGGGAAACAGCTTTATATAATCGCGTGGAAGACTGCACCCTGTACGCATTGAATGACGCCTTATACAATCAGAAAACCTTGTTGCAGGCATGGAGTTATCGCGGTGTACCCGTTATTTTCCCGACGGATCAAAGCGATATATTCCTCAAACCGTTTATTGCGCGGGAAGGCGAACAGCCGTGGGTCTACACACGGGGGATTACCGGAGCGCTTGACTATCTGCAAATGTCGTTTGATGATTTATTGCGCCGCGTAAAGAATGCCATACTCTATTTGGATGATCATGTCGTCAAAAGCAAGGAAGTGTTAGACCAGGTATTGGCGGACATCATGCAGGATGATCTGCCGGAAGATAAATATTCTCTTTGGCGTGATCCCTCCATGTACGGCAACCCCGGCAAACAGACTGTTGGCGGCGCTGTGGTGTCTTTTTTGCTGCGCCCATGCTCTTTTAATTCACTTGTTGTGTTTGGCGAACGGCAGGGGAGCAGTCCGACATTCACTTCATTCAACAATTGGATAGGCCACGCGCCCAATCATATCGGTGACGCGGAGCAGGAACTGGTGCGTAAGTTCCTGCATTGCTACGGACCCGCAACGATGGATTACTTTACGAGCTGGTCCGGTTGCTCAAAACCGCAGGCACAACGGCTTTGGAACAGCGTGTCGCATGAAATGACGCCTGTTGAGGT
>JAITVU010000190.1 GCA_031285645.1 Oscillospiraceae bacterium
TGTCACCTTCACATCGCCCAAATCCCTTCAGGATATGGCCTTTGTTTTCCACGGCGACACGGTTGATCTCTCCTACAAAGGGCTCAGTTTCAGCTTTGACCCACAGTCCCTGCCCGGCGGCGCCGTCGCGCAGATTGCCGTATCCAGCATCAACAGGGCCATGAAGGACGACGGCATTACCATGGATTACAGCGCGGGGGCCCTGACGCTCTCCGGCATCATGGAGAGCGGAGAATTCACGCTGCGACTGGACAAGGAGAACGGCAACCTGATAAAACTTTGGGTTCCGTCCGAAGAACTGGAGATAGAATTTGCGAATTTCACCTTTTTGCAGTGATCTTGGGAGCTTGCGCTAAATAGCGCGGGCTCCTTTTTTTTGCGCGGCTGTCAAGATGCGTCCTGAAATAATAAAATAATGAAGGGCGCGGAATGCCGGCAGCCTGGAATATGTTTTGCGCGGGACACGCCGGAACCGCAAAATGAGTTGTTTCCAAACGCGCGGCGTAAGCAAAACCCGGCCGCCGTGTTTAAAATAAAACGAATCATAACCAGTGTACAATAACCGCAGGCAGCCTCAACTATCATACGGCATATTTCTTGCCGCCCACGGCGATCAATGCCGTTGAAACCCGCTGTGCGGGCATTGACTTGTCACACAAGCAAAGGAGAAAAGTAACAAATAGTAACTTGAGGATGCTCAGGCGTTATATAAAAAATGGAAAGTGTTGCCCGCGACATGGTATACGCCAATAAAAAACTGGCAACAATAAAATCAACATAACGGAATTCAGTGAACCATCCCTTAAACGTGCCGGCAAAACGCTCGGAATGTCGAACAAAAGGATACGCGCCGCTTTAAGCGCGCCGGATATCAAGTACTTGCGGGTGCCCGATATCACATGGTTCACGAGAAACCAAAACATGCGGAGCGTGATTTGACATGACTGTCAAAAGAGGAGAAATCTATTATGCGGACCTGTCCCCTGTCGTCGGTTCTGAGCAAGGCGGAATCAGGCCTGTACTGATCGTACAAAACGATGTTGGAAACAAATTCAGCCCGACTGTTATTGCCGCCGCCATAACAAGCCAAAAAGAAAAATCGCGGCTGCCGACCCATATACAATTGCCGTCGCTGAACTGTGGCTTATCCCGTGATTCCGTCGTTCTGCTGGAACAGATACGCACCATTGATAAAAAAAGGCTGAAGGAACGCATGGGTTTGCTGGACGAATCAGCCATGAATGAAATCAACCGCGCTTTATCAATCAGTTTCGGCCTTGGGCCGGAGGAATAACGCAGGATGTTTAATTCATTCACGCCGTATACATAGCGTGATATCAGGAAGTCAAAAATGAACCTTGACGCGGCGAGCGGCCAATAATCAAGTCCTTTCTGTCACCGAAACAAAAAACGAGGCCTGTGTTCATGTCACACGCCTCGTTTTATTATGTTCTTGTTTCTCAAATGCCTCTGTCACGGCACCATAACCATCTCAAAATCCGTGCCGTCCAAACGTATCTGAGCCATGCTGAGCTCCTGCTCATCTTCCCCCTCATGCTGCGCCATATAAGAGATATAGATGTTGCGCTCATGCATCGACACGCCCTTATCAGCGCCCAGGAACGCCTCCTGCCTGACCGCACCCTGCTGCATATCCACCGCCGTGATGACGCAAAGAGCCGTTGACGTCGCGCCAGGAAGCGGCTGCACAGCCATATCATCCCCGGCGTCTTCCTCATCAGCCAAGGTCACGACATGCAATATGCCGTCGATTTGATGTGAATTCTCGTAACGGCCGGGCTGCGCCGCGGTAAACACCTCAGACGCCTTGTTGCCATCGGCTATATTGCCGAGCGCGTAGCCGCGCGCCACAACAACGCCGTCATGCTCGCCGACAAGGCCGATAAATCCGGGAATGCTGTAAAATTTTATTATTTTGGATATATCCGGCAAATCAATCAGCCCCGCGGGCGCACCGTCCGCTGTCCCAACAATTTCAATGGTCATCGGCATGCTGGCTTTATCCGGATCCGTCAGGTCATTCATTCTGTACAAATAGACGTATTGTTCGTCCTCGCCGAGATAAACGGCCTCAGCGCCGCCGCCCACGCCGAAAGTCTCAGGCTGCTGGTCAGCTTGAGTATTGGACCCGGCGGTGGATGCGTCGGACGATGTCTTCGCGCCGCCGCCGCCGGCTATGGTATCATCTTCCGCATAAACCGGCTTATCAGCCGCGTTTTCCGGGCTCCGGGCTGTTCGCGCGGCCCCTGTTTCAGCAGTGTGGGCCGCCGTTTGGTTTTCAATCATAATACTGCCGTCCACAACATTGCTGCCCAGGCGCATACCGTAAGCCACCGCGACGAGCAAAACAAGCGCCAAAGCATAAGAAACCGCCGATTGCAGCGAGAAAACTTTAGAACGCAAAAACGAAAAAGCGGACCACGCGACATGTGGTTCCGGCTCAATATTAATCGACTCAATACTCGACCGCAACGCCTCCGCACTCAGGGTATGCGGCAGCGAAATGCCCTCGTCAACATCACAGAGCACTTTTCGAAGGTATTTCACATCATATTCATATCGGCGGTCATCCCGATGCTTTGACAAAGCGCCAACCTCATTTCACGTATAGAAATATCACAATGCCGGTATATTTTCCTGCGTCTCAAGTATCTTTCGCATTTTAGCAAGGGCTCTGTGCAGCTTTGAGCTGATTGTCCCCTGAGGGCTGCCCAGCATATCCGATACTTCCTTCGTTGTATACCCCTTTATAACGGACAGGGCGATAATGAGGCGCTCCTGCTCGCTGAGCCGCGCCATGGCCTGCATAACTGTGATCTGCTCCGACACATCGGACGATACATCGGAGTCGTCGGCCAGCGTGACGACAAAGGATTCGATATCAAACTGATTTTTCCCTTTTATATAATCGCTGATCTTGTGTTTGCACCGCGTGGAGAGTATTTTCATAATCCAGGCCTTGAAGCTTGCGGGATCGCGCAGCTTTGCTATACCTTTAAACGCCTCAATAAAAGTCTCGCTGACGACATCCTCGGCGTCGTGTGCGTTGCCTAAGGTATAAAGGGCGACTCTGTATAGATCAGGCGCGACGCACTCATACACCTGAGCAAAACTGTCTTTGTCTCCCTGCCTCGCGGCATCGACCTTTTGAACGTCAATTACCAACGGTACACCACCAAATCCGAAATAGGAACCGGGTATCAGAAGTCCAGCCACAGGCTCTGTCCGTACCCAAATTCAAAAAATCAGTTTGCGTGGTTATCTATATAGTGTCGATGAATACGCAAACTGCTGCATAAATATTATCTTTTCTAATTGAAAATATATGCCTTTCCTCAAATGAACACGTTTCATTATATAGTAAAGGCACTTTTTTTGCAAGAAATGAAGCATTGGCTCTATTATCTCGCCACAGCCCCTCAGGCGCGGTCATATCGTCCTGTTCACGTTTTGTGTAAATACCGATGCCATATGATATATCGTGAACGAACGTCAAAACCGTTCCGGTTTTGACGCGTCAGGCAGT
>JAITVU010000032.1 GCA_031285645.1 Oscillospiraceae bacterium
ATCGTGATGTCCTCAGAAATAATAGGCTCGTAATTGTCGTTTTCGGGCTGCAGTTTATGGGCGTTCTCCAGTTTGAAGTAGCGCTTGACCGTGGCCTCGTCCTCAATCATGGCCACAACGATTTCCCCGTTGTCCGCCACGGGGCTCTTTTCCACAACGACAATATCGTCATGCAGGATCGCCGCGTTGATCAAGCTGTCGCCCTTGACACGCAGGGCAAAAAGGTCCCGGTCCTTGGCGACAAAGGTGTTGACAGGCAAATACTCCTCGACATTCTGTATGGCGAGAATCGGCTGTCCGGCCGTGACGGTGCCGACGACAGGCACCTGCACATTGCCGCCGCCCGTCAATCGGATTGTGCGGTTGCGGCCCAAATCCATCTCGATAAAACCCTGCTCGACAAGGCTGTGCAGGTCGCTGTGCACGGTGGATGTCGACGCGATCCCGAGGTCATGGCAAATCTCGCGCACACTCGGCGAGTACCCGGTCCCGATGCGCTCAAGGATATACTCGTATATCCGCTGCCTTCTTCTTTCTATTTTCTCCATGATAGCCACCCCTTGCTGTGTGTTTTGTGATAAAAATCCGCTGCACGCCTGTCCCGAAAAAAGCACTCAATGTCGTAAAAAACGCGCCATTACATCAATATGTAACAAATTGTATACTTAATCTTTGGTATTTATTAATACCGTCTTAACAAATCATGCCAATTAAGGAGTATAATAAGAGCATACCCAAAATAAACGAAGCCGCAACGTTTATGGGTATGCTCTACCCTCCTCAAAAACACACCTCAAACGAACGGGATGGCCGCTATACGAGAGTATGGCGGTTTTTCCTTTTGCCTTAAAAATCATCTGGCTAAAAAACCGACCTTTTTATAGACTTTTTCCAGCGTCCTGCCGGAAAACTGAAGCGCCCGGTCCGCGTTTTTGCGGTAACAGGACTCAACATAACCTTTATCCTTCATGAGATCGTCGAACTTCTCCTGTATGGGCCTGAGCTTATCCGCGACCGCCTCGCCGACGGCCGTCTTAAAGTCCCCATAGCCCCTACCGCCGAATTCAGCTTCTGTTTCGGCCACAGACCGGCCCGTCATCAGGCCGTATATCGTGATCAGGTTGTTGATGCCGTCCTTCCCTTCGCGCATGACGACCTCGGCCTCGGAATCCGTGACGGCGCTGCGGAATTTTTTGATGATCGCGTCCCGCGAATCCAGCAAAGCCACACAGGACTTCGGATTGTCGTCGGATTTGCTCATTTTTTTTGTGGGATCCTGCAGGCTCATCACCCTGGCGCCGGTTTCAGGAATCAAGGGCTCGGGAATTTCAAACACATTGCCATAAACGCTGTTAAAGCGTATGGCCGTGTTGCGCGTCAGCTCAATGTGCTGTTTCTGGTCCGCCCCCACCGGCACGAGCGCCGCCTGATAAAGCAGAATATCCGACGCCATCAGAACGGGGTAATCAAAAAGACCCGCATTGATGTTGTCCGCGTTTGTCTGGGATTTATCCTTAAACTGCGTCATGCGGCCCAGCTCGCCGTAAGGCGTAAAACAGTTGAGCACCCATGTCAGTTCCGCATGCGTGTGTACATGGCTTTGTATAAAAAAGATGCTCTTTTCCGGGTCGATGCCGCAGGCGATGCCGAGCGCGTACGCGCGCAATGTATTCTCCCTGAGCGCTTTCGGGTCCTGACGCACCGTGATGGCGTGCATATCCACAATGCTGTAAATACAGCGATGCGCCTCCTGCATATCCACCCAGTTTTTAATTGCGCCCAGATAGTTGCCGATATGGACGGAACCCGTCGCCTGAATGCCGGAGAACGCTATTTTTTTCTTATCCGTTTTTGGTGATTCCATTTGCCACCTCTGCAATATGCAATATATACGGTGTAACGGTGTGTGCCGCCGCTACGCCGTTTTAATCAGCTTACACACCTGTTTCACCGGCGTAATTATTGCCGGTGAAACGGCATACAGTCCAATAGTTTGTCGTCAATCCGCCTGTTATCCGGCCCCAAAGCCATTATACAGCCCGGCTGCGAACACTGTAAAACCCTGGCCGCAAGGCTAAAACATTTCGCCGACCGCGGTTATAGCCTTCACAATATTGTCATCTGTGGGCGTTGAAAAATTGAAGCGCGCCGAATGCGAAACGGCGTCGGGATCGGCGACATTAAAAGCCGAACCGGGCACAATGCAGACCTTTTTTTCCTGAATCAGGCGCATGGCAAAATCGGCGCTGTCCACGCCTTGCGGCAGAGTCGCCCATATAAAAAGCCCGCCCGTGGGCTTTGTCCACGTCATCGTGTCCGGGAGGTGCTTTTTCATCTCGTTCAACATCAGGTTACACTTATGCTCATACGTCTCTTTAAGCGATTCAATGTGGGCGTCGACGTCATACTCCGTGATAAAGCGGTGGCAGAGCGTCTGCCCCAGCATACTGGTATGCACGTCCGTGCACTGCTTGGCGACGACAAGCTTGCCCATGGCGTCTTTAGGCGCTATGAGATACCCCACACGGATGCCGGGCGAGAGGATTTTTGAAAATGTCCCCGCGTAAAAGACAATGCCGTCCGTATCCATGGACTTTATTGCGGGCAGCTTCTCCCCCGCGAAGCGCAGGTCCCCGTACGGGTTGTCCTCAAGAATCAGCGTGCCGTATTTTTTTGCGAGCGCATAAACGGCCTTTCGTTTTTCAAGGCTCATTGTAATGCCCGTCGGATTTTGGAAATTGGGGATAACGTAGATAAACTTTGTATCGGGATTGTCCTTGAGCGCTTTTTCAAGCGCCGCAATATCAAGGCCGTCCTCCTCAAGCGGAATGCCGACCAGATGCGCGTTATATGAGCGGAAGGTGTTGAGCGAGCCGATGAAGCTGGGCTCCTCGCATA
>JAITVU010000067.1 GCA_031285645.1 Oscillospiraceae bacterium
CGCCGGGAGGGGC
Organism: Oscillospiraceae bacterium; assembly: GCA_031285645.1. Lineage (GTDB taxonomy): Bacteria > Bacillota > Clostridia > Oscillospirales > Ruminococcaceae > WRAV01. Next base: position 14 of record JAITVU010000067.1, read on the forward strand.
CACCTCCCGGACCCACCCGGATATGGATAACCGGAAGAATTAAAGAGTTTGAGTACGTATACCGATTGAAGGGCTATACCGCGCGCGTGTGGGGGCGCAGCTGGCAATGAAATGACGCGCTGCGGCGCGTCAACTTTCCTACCGCGCCTGCAGAACAGGGAAAAGGGCATTATTACAATGCGGACGCTTTGTGACGCGCGCGGGGTGGGGCACTAAAACGGGTCGTCGGCTTGAGAGATATAAGGCCCCAGTGAATCACCCTTAGACGCGCGCCGCAAAAAGCCTGTTCTCAAACACACGCATCATTACAGTCATGGCGACCGTTGTTATGATGATCTCAGGGATCATGTAGCTGCCGTTATAAGTCAACGAATAAACCCAAACCGGCGTGCCTTCCGGCGCGTACGCGCCCCAAATCAGGATGCCGGACAGGAAGCTGCACAGATATCGGATTAACCCCGTGGCGGTGGTCCCTACGGCCGCGGCTACAGTTCTGTTTTTGAACCCGGCGCCAAAGACGCAGCTCAGGCCCGTCGCGGCAAAGGCAATGATGTAATCAAGCAGGATGCAGCCCAGCATGGCCCAGATCGTTTTGCAGTAAAGGACGTTTTCAAATCCCAAAAACATCTGGATCAGCCCGTGGACAGCCCCCGTGAACACACCCCACTTGGCTCCGTGCCGAAAGGAGACCATAACGAGCGGGGCGACGCTGCACAGTGTCACGGTGCCGCCCATCGGCATCTGAAAAATCGGGATATAGCCGAGCACCGTCGCCATCGCGATCATAAGGCCGCATTCCACAAGTATTCTTGTTCTGTCCTTTTTCATCATCTTCACTCCATATTCTTTTGGTTTTCATACTGACTTCCAAAACGCCGGCTTCATTCCCCTATAGCAAAACAAAAAAGCGCACTGTAAGGGAAGCCTTACAATACGCCTTGATACAGCTTCCTACGCTGGCATTACCCAGATCAGGTTAAGGGTCATGGTCTCGCCATTTCTCAGCCTCGCGGCTCCCCTGCTTCAGTATTCAGTTTGCGGATAATGTCATTATATTATCCGCTTTTATGATATATCTTTATAAAAAGAAAGTCAAGGGTAAAAAATAAATCTATTTTCAAATTACAGTCGCCGCGCTCAAGAACCGGCGCATCTTGCAAAGCCATATTGGTTATGCTATAATATGGTCAATATTTTTCGCGCGGGGCTTTTGACTTTGAAGTCCCGGATGAGAGCATTCGGCAGACGCCTGTCCTCAGAGAGCCGGTGATGGCTGAAAACCGGCGGCATGGCGCTGTCTATCCACTCTCGGAGCGGCCGGCGACGAGTCGGCGGGCTAGCGGCCCTTATCGCCTTCGAGTGGCCGGTCTGTTCCGGCAATTTGGGTGGTAACGCGGAATCTTTCGTCCCATTGGCTAAAGCCTTGGGCCGGAAGTTTTTTGTTTTTAAGTTGCTTATATACTCTATAAAACGAATGAAAGGGAAATAAAAATGATTGACATGAAGCTCCTTCGTACACAGCCCGATATTGTCAGGGAGAACATAAAGAAAAAGTTTCAGGACGACAAGCTCGCCCTTGTCGACGAGGTTATCGCACTCGACGTCAGGCTGCGCGAGACCATTGCCGAGGCAGATACCCTGCGCAACAAGCGCAATGTCACAAGCAAGCAAATCGGCGCCCTGATGGGACAGGGCAAAAAGGAGGAGGCCGAGGCCGCCAAGGCCGAAGTCGCCGGTATCGGCCCCAAACTGTCTGAATTGGCCGCGCTGGAGGATGAACTGGGTGAGGAAATCCGCAAAAGAATGCTTGTCATCCCCAATATCATCGATGAGAGCGTCCCGCTCGGCAGGGACGACAGCGAAAACGTGGAAGTGATGCGGTACGGTGATCCCGTCACGCCGGATTTTGAGATCCCCTATCACATCGATATTATGGAAAAGCTCGCCGGCGTCGACCTTGACGCCGCCAGAAAGACCAGCGGCAGCGGCTTTTATTACCTTATGGGCGATATGGCCAGGCTGCATTCGGGAATCCTGTCCTATGCCAGGGATTTCATGATTGATAAAGGCTTTACTTACTGTGTGCCGCCCTTTATGATTCGCAGCGGCGTTGTGACCGGCGTGATGAGCTTTGCCGAAATGGAGAATATGATGTACAAAATAGAGGGCGAAGACCTCTATTTGATCGGGACGAGTGAGCACTCCATGATCGGCAAATTCATTGATACGATCAATGACCCCAAAACATTACCTCAAACACTGACCAGTTATTCGCCCTGCTTCCGCAAGGAAGTCGGCGCGCACGGCATTGAGGAGCGCGGCGTCTACCGCATTCACCAGTTTGAAAAGCAGGAAATGATCGTTGTATGCGAACCCGAAGACGCGATGGCGTGGTTTCACAAGCTGTACACCCACACCGTCGATTTCTTCCGCTCGCTCGATATCCCCGTGCGCACGCTGGAATGCTGTTCGGGCGATCTCGCCGATCTCAAGGTCAAAAGCATTGACGTCGAAGCCTGGTCACCCCGGCAGCAGAAGTACTTTGAGGTGGGCAGCTGCTCCAACTTGGGAGACGCGCAGGCGCGCAGGCTCGGCATCCGTATCAAGGGCGAAAAGGGCAACTATTTTGCCCATACGCTCAACAACACTGTCGTCGCGCCGCCGCGCATGCTGATCGCCTATCTGGAAAACAATCTCAACGCGGATGGTTCCGTGCGCGTTCCCGAACCGCTGCGCCTGTATATGGGCGGCAAGGATTGCATACGCTGATCTCTTGGTAAGGTATGGCTGCTGCTATACAGCAATGCCTTCCCGAACCGGAAAAACAGGGCGGGGAAATTCCCCGCCCTGTTTTTGCTTTACACTCAAATAATCAAAACCATTGATTTTTAATCCGGGCAAGCCCGCTGTTATTTGAATGTACAGTATGAAGACGCCCCTATCGTGTTATACTCAGTGAATTTTAAAAATGGACCATTTTTGAAATTCACACCGTACATAGTGAACGCGCAACGCTTCAAGCGTGCCGTCAGGCATACGCCCGACATTCGTTCACTATATAATACAGGCGTGCGGCTTCGCCGCTTTTCCATACTGTAGATTAGTCGCGAATATGTGACGTTTCATTATCCCTGAAGAGCAGGGCGATACACCAAATACCCGCTAATGCCACCAAGGTGTAAACGATCCGGCTGAGGATCGCGCCGGCGCCGCCAAACATAAATGCCACGAGGTCGAACTGGAACAGGCCGACAAGCCCCCAGTTAAGAGCGCCTATTATGACCAAAATAAGGGATATTTTGTCTAACATTACGCTTCACTCCTATATAAAAATACATATATGCCAAAGCACATGCGAATAATGCAGGTGAATGGTTATGCAAGCTTATTATTGTCGAAACATAATATTTTATTCATATTCCGCGCTTTCTTTATTTTCCATATGGCGCATGGAATAATAGATTGAGTATCGATCAAAATAGTATTGGTTTTACACTTGTTGTGTGCTCCCAAAAGCAACGGAGCATATTTGATAAAATGTGTATAGCACATGTTTTGCGTTTGCATTCAAGGTGTAAAACCACGGCCGGGCTTCATGCCCGGCCGATTTTTTGTCGAATCGTTCAAACGCTAAAGCGGGAGAACAAGGCGCGTCTCGCCGTAAAGGGCCGCACCGACAGGCTCTATAACAGGGCTCAGACCTTCAGGCAAATAGAGTTCTCCCCCGCTGTAAATACATGCGGCTCCGGGATCATCGCCCTGAACATAGGCGCCGGGCACCTTCCGTATCTTTGTTCCCGCGACCGAAATTTCCATTGTGTCGTCCGTTTTTGAAAAAGTCAGGCTTGCGCCGTCCAGCACCTCAACCGACGCGTAGCCGGACGGATACGCGGGCACGCCTTTGAGTGCGCGCGCAAGTTGATCAAGCATAGACAGATCGTCCGGACCGATCAGCGCCGAGACGTCATAGGCGCTCCCGACGCGCAAAAGCCCGGAATCCACCGAACCCGTCATATCGCTCGCCACAATACAGGAGATGCGCCCGATACCGCGGTAATCGAGATAGGCGAGCACTTTGGCCGCGTCGTAGCGGTCGGGATAACCGAGGATCACGGCGCTGCGCTCCCGGATGAGCAGCGCCGCGTCGCAGCCGCTCAGGGTGACAAGCTCGATTTTACCGCGCTCGCCGATAACAGCCGTCACAGAACCGATGCTGAAAATGAGCACACAGAGCAGCGCGGCTGTCGCCACCAGGCGTTTATCCGCTTTTACAATGATCAAAACAGCGGCAAATACAACAACGCCCGCCAATCCTATGACAATGTACATACGGTCTATGGAAATCGTCGCGAAACACAGCCGCGCCAAGAGCTCGGAAATTTTGAGCACCACGCCGGTACAGAAATCGGTTATAACAGCGGCGACACGCACCGGCAGGGGATTCACCGGCAAAACGGCGCAGAAAATCCCGCCCAGCAACATGGGCATGACAAAGGGCGTGATGAGGATATTGGCTATGGGCGCAACCAGCGATATCCACCCGTTTTCAAACATCAGCAGAGGCAGCGTGAAACAGTAGGCGCCGATCGTAATGCCGGCGGAATCGATTACGAGCCTGATCAGGCGATTGTACACCTTGCC
>JAITVU010000141.1 GCA_031285645.1 Oscillospiraceae bacterium
CTGCCCCACCACCGTCACCAAAGCGGTGGCAATAGCGACGCCGGGCAGATTGCCGATGGTCATGATGATGGTGGCGATGGCGTTTCCCGCTATCGCCGCCGTGCCGAAGGTTGAGACAAGGCGCGCAAGCATCAGCTTGCCGACCTGGAACATGGCGCCCTCCATCCCGGTGGGAACGGCGACACGCATAATGCTGCCCACCATTTGAGGACGGAATGTGAGGCGGTGAAGACCGTTAATCTGTATCTCGCCGTTATTTGAAAAGCGCAGGAGAACCAGCACCAGCACAGCGGACACAATACGGCATATCAGTGTTGAGGTGGCCGCGCCGCCCACACCCCAGCCGAAAACAAAGATAAACAGGGCATTGCCGCCGATGTTGAGAACATTAGAAAGCAGTGAAATCAGCATACCGACGCGGCTGTTACCCATACTGCGGAATAAAGCCGCTCCGGCGGTGTAAAGCGCTAAAAAAGGATAACTGATCGCCGACAGGAGAAAATAAATCTCCGCGTTGGCCATAACGCCCGGCTCTATGTGGCCATATATAAGACGCAGCAGATATGTGCGCAACACAAGCGCGACAACCATCAGGGCGCCCGATACGCCGGCGATCGTGTATAAAAGATGTTTGGCAGCCGAGGAGGCGTTTTTACCTTCGCTTCGGCCGAGATACTGACTGCACACAACCGTGCCGCCTGTGGCGAGCGCCGTAAAAATATCGATCAGCACGATATTGATGGAATCCACGATGGAGACGCCGCTGACGGCTTCTTCGCCGAGAAAGGCGACCATCAGCGTATCGATAATGCCGAGCAGCACCACAAGCAACCGCTCTATGATCAGCGGCCAGATCAGCCGCAAAAGGTCCCTGTTACTCCACCGTTCACTCTTTTCTCCGGACGCATCCGGTAATATGGTCTCGTTCTCCTCCAATTGACAGCCCCCTAAACCTGTTTCAAAACAAACATGAATAATTTAATGCCAAACGCTTTAAAGCGGCATGGTTATAGTCCCAAACGCCGCAAATCCCCTTGGCGGTAAACCGCCAAGGCCAAAGCGCATGCAAGCATGCGCTTTGGAGCCGCGCTTTTTTAAAAGCGCGGCGGATTTGCGGCTCCGGGTGGATTTGCTTTAAGTAAATTAGTAAGATCTAGACTGCATCAGCTCCGCTTCTCAGGATATTAGCGTGAAAAATCACGTTAATATCATTGGATATGCCAATTTCTCGCCGCCTGCGGGCGGCAACCGAAATTGATGCACAAAAAGACCATCCCTTTTCATGGTCTATTTGTGCCTGAGCTTTTCGAACGGAATGGTCTTTAATATGAATACGTATAAAAGCCATAAACCAAGCTCTTCTATATTACCACAAATCGCAATAAAAATCAGGTTTCATCCCGCGAAAATGCTATAAGTTTTGACTTTTCAGGCCCGGTTGTGATAATATAAAACACAAGATTCATTTGATCCGGAGCCAAATTGGCTCATTTCAGCGCCCGGCGTGGACCGGAAACGGACGCGCATGGTTTTTGTCAGGCAGTGTCGCCATGCGTTACACGTTTATCCTGTGGGCCCGGACAGTGTTTGGGTTGTGGATGCCCTGGACCGCTTCCCGCAGAAAGCGGTCCGCGGCAATACATATCATTAAATTGAGTTAAGCGCAGATTGCCGGGTCAGGTGCGGCGGGGATTATGCGTTAAGTTAATGTCTGCGGAGAAATGGGGAGTTTATGAAAATAGGATGTGTCAAGGAGATTAAAGTTCACGAATACCGCGTCGGGTTGACGCCCGGCAATGTGCGGATGTACACCGCAAAGGGCCATGCCGTCACCATACAGAGCGGGGCGGGCTTTGAGGCGGGCTTTGAAGACGCGGACTACATTGCCGCCGGTGCGTCGATTGAGAACGACGCCAAGAAAATCTGGGATAACGCCGACATGATCATCAAAGTCAAGGAGCCGGTTGATAAGGAACTCGGCTATTTCCATGAAGGGCTCATTCTCTATACCTATTTGCACCTTGCGTCCGACAAGCATCTCGCCCAGAAGCTGCTGGACGAGAAGGTGTCCGCCGTGGCGTACGAGACCATAACATCCAAAACCGGCATTCTGCCCTGCCTCAAACCCATGAGCGAGATTGCCGGCCGCTTAAGCTTGCAGGAGGGCGCCAAATATCTGGAGCGGCCGTTTGGCGGGCGCGGCGTTCTGCTGGGCGGCGTACCCGGCGTCGAGAGAGGTAAAGTGGTTGTGCTGGGCGGCGGGGTTGTCGGCACAAACGCCTGTAAAATCGCCCTTGGTTTGGGCGCCGATGTCACCGTGCTCGATTTATCCATTGACCGCCTCACATATCTGGACGACCTGTTCGGCGGATCGGTCCAAACCTTGTACAGCTCGCCCGAAAATATCGAGCTCAGCGTCGCCAAAGCCGATATTGTCATCGGCGCCGTGCTCATTCCCGGCGCGTCGGCGCCCAGGCTGATTACCAAAAATATGCTGTCCCTGATGAAGAAACGCTCCGTTATTGTTGATGTGGCTATTGACCAGGGCGGTTGTATTGAAACCTCTCACCCCACCACGCACGAAGACCCCACCTTTATCGTCGACGAAATCGTGCATTACTGCGTGGCCAATATGCCGGGCGCCGTGCCGAAAACATCAACCATGGCGCTGACCAACACGACCATTTCCTACGGCCTGCAGCTTGCGAACAAGGGCATTGCGGCAATGGCGGACGACCCGGGCTTCCTGCTCGGCCTCAATACGTGCAAGGGCCTGTGTGTCAACAAGAATGTGGCCGATTCCCTCGGATTTGATTATATACCAGCCGGAAACGTACTGGGCTAAATAGCTGCACGCAACGTGTGCGAAACCTGTATGCCATATTATCTATAGATCAATAGCCAAAAAAAGGGCGAATTCGCCCTTT
>JAITVU010000292.1 GCA_031285645.1 Oscillospiraceae bacterium
CGGGATTTGCAAAGCGTGAACGGAACGTTCGTGAACGGCCGCCTGCTGACGGGCGACCACCGCCTGCGCTACGGCGACGTTATTTACATTATCGGTCTTAAGATCGTTTATCTCGGTAACATTCTGGCGGTTAACAACCCCAAAGGCAGCCGCAGGGCGGACGATCTGAAACTGAGACCCGTCCGCATAGAATCCGGCGGGTCAGACGGGCAGGACAGCGACTACGAGGAAGACGACAGCTATTTTCTGCGGACGCCGCGCAATTTGGAAAAGCCGGACGACGAGACGTTTACCATAGAAAAATGCCCGCCGAAAAACGAGACGAAGCGGCAGCCCATATTTTTAACGATCGGCCCGGCTTTTACAATGATGATCCCTATGGTCATCGGCGCAATGATGATGGGCGGGGAAGGTTCGATGTTAAGCGGCATCATCATGTCGGTCGGCGCGGCGCTTTTGGGCGCGGTGTGGGCGGTTATCAATATCCGCTATCAGAATAAAGAAGACGCTGAATCGGAAGCGAAGCGGGTCGGCAGCTATACGACCTATATAGCCAGAACCGCCGAGCAGATTCAAAAAAAGATCGAATATAACCGGGGCGTATTGACCCGTATGCTGCCGTCTTCCGGCGATGTGGTTTCTTTTGTTTCGGAAGGAAGCCCGAGACTCTGGGAAAAAGGCGCGGCGCATGAGGACTTTCTGGGTATCAGGCTTGGTACGGGCAATATCCCGTCTCCGAACCGAATTGTGATTCCGAAAGAACAGATCATGGTCGTTCATGACCCTTTAAACGACAAGGTGGACGAAATAAAAGCGGCCATGGCTTGGCTTAATAATGTGCCGGTGGATTTGTCGCTGTATTCGAACCGTATGGTGGGCATAGTCAGCAAAAGCAGGTTTTTGGCGCTGAACCTCTCAAGGCTTTTGACCGTGCAGCTGGCGGGGCTTCATCCGTATACGGACGTCCGCCTCAGTTATGTCTATCCCAACAGAGAAGCGGACGACTGGGATTTCGCGCGGTTTTTGCCGCACACATGGGCGCCGGACGGATCCGTGCGGCTGCTCGCCAACGATAAAAACACGCTGGGCGACGTGATGTTCTTTCTCACGGGCGTTATCCGCGACAGGCTGGAACGGCAAAGCGATACCGACGAGGATACGAAGGTTCTGCCGCATTATGTGGTCGTTGTGGCTGACTGGAGTTTGGTGGAAAACGAACCCATCGCCAAATATCTGATGAACCCGACGCCGGAACTGGGTATCACGGTCGTATACATGGTGGATTCCATCGACAAGCTGCCGTCCGGCTGTACGGCGATCATCAGGGACGACGCGGAATTGAGAGGGTTTTACAGCACGGCGGGCATGTTCCCTCAGCGCGCCGGCGTATCCTTTGACGAAGTAAGCGAAGAGCAGACGGACGCTTTCGCCAGAGGCCTGTCGAATTTCAGGGTGCGGGAACTTGGCGTATCGTCGGCGATACCGGACGTCCTTACATTCCTTGATATGTACAAAACCTCCAAGGTGGAGGATTTGGATATGCTTCACAAATGGCTGGAAAACCGCACCTATGAGAGCATGAAATCCATGGTGGGCTACAAATCCGGCAACCAGCCGCTGTTCCTGGATATACACGAAAAATACCACGGCCCTCACGGTCTTGTGGCCGGTACGACAGGATCGGGCAAATCCGAAACGCTGCAAAGTTATATACTCTCGCTTGTTGTCAATTATCATCCCCATGAAGTGGCGTTTATCCTGATCGACTATAAGGGCGGCGGTATGGCGCAGAGTTTCCTTGGCTTGCCGCATCTTTCGGGCGTGATTACAAACCTTGGCGGCAACGCCACCAACAGGGCGCTTTTGTCCATCAACGCGGAGATTAAAAGCCGCCAGCGGATTTTTAACGAGTACAAAGTGAAGCATATCGACGCTTATATCGAACTGTACCGTTCCGGCGCGGCGACGGAACCGATGCCGCATCTGTTAATCATCGCAGACGAGTTCGCGGAGCTGAAGAAAGAACAGCCGGAATTTGTGCGGGCGCTGGTTTCGGCGGCAAGGGTAGGCCGTTCTCTGGGCGTCAACCTCATACTGGCGACGCAGAAACCGTCTGGCGTCGTTGACGACGAAATCTGGTCCAATACCCGTTTCCGCCTGTGCTTGCGCGTAGCCGACAAACAGGACTCGTCGGAAATGCTCAAGCGCCCCGACGCAGCATTTATCACCGGCACGGGCAGAGGCTACTTCCAGGTCGGTAACGACGAAATATTCGAGGAGTTCCAATCCGGCTGGTCCGGCGCGGAATATGAACCGAATATCCCGTTCACCGACGACAAAAACACCAAGGTAGAACATATTAATTTGATAGGAAAAAACGGCGTACCGAAGAAGAAAAAGGCGAAAAAGAGCGACAATATCGCCAAAGTAACCCAGCTGGACGCCGTGGTGAAATACGCCGAAAAGATCGCGGCGGAAAACAGCATACCCGCCATTAAACAAATTTGGATGCCGCCGCTGCCCAAAACGATTTACTTGGATGAACTGGCGGATATCGCGAAACCCGAAGGCTTTTCATTGCTGCTGCCCGTAGGGCTTGCGGATAATCCGGAAGGCCAGAACCAATATCCCGTCGCGGCGGATTTCTTAAACGACGGTCATCTGCTCATCTGCGGCGCGGGCGGCTCCGGACGGACGACTTTGCTCCAGACGTTAATCTGCGGCGCGTGGTCGCGGTACGGCGCGGCCGAGGTCAACATGTACATCGCGGACTTTTCCAGCCGCACAATGGCTGTGTTCAGCGGGCTGCCGCATGTGGGCGGCGTCATGTTTGAAGGCGATGACGATAAGATTTCGGAGGTGTTCGAACTTCTGCAAAAGACGCTCCAAAGGCGCAAGAGCGAATTTTCACAGCAGGGGATCGGTTCTTTCCGGGAATATGTCACACAAAAAGACGACTGCCCGGCGATAATTTTCTTCATAGACAACTATGTGGCGTTTATAGAAAGCTATGAGCAGTACGAAGACGCGCTTGCCCAGCTTTCCCGCGAGGCGGCGAGCTACGGTATATACCTCGTGCTTTCCATGAGCAACTCAGGCGAGTTAAGAAGCCGTATCCGCCAGAACTTTACAGCGGGGATCGCACTGCAAATGCCTGACAAGTTTGAATATGAAGCGGTCATCGGCGACAGGACGGAGATCGTTCCCGAGGGCAGAACGCCGGGACGCGGGCTTATCAAAGCGCCGCTGCCGGTAGAGTTTCAAACCGCGCTCTGCGTAAGAGAAGAACCGGGATTATCACTGGCGCAGACCTTACGCCGCCGGTTCGCGGAGACAACGCCCGCGGCGGCGGGCGAAGGCGTCAAGAGACTGGGTGAAACGTTGGAAAGCCTGAGTTTTGACGCGCTGATGGCAAGAGATGACGTGAAATCTCTGCCCGAAGACGCGCTGGCTCTCGGCCTGACCGTAGACGAAGGCAAACTCGTAAGCGTCGCGCTGGACGATGAATTTTGTTACACCGTGGGCGGAGCCGCCGGCAGCGGCAAGACGAATCTGCTGAAAGCCATAGCCCGGCAGGCAAAAGATAAAGGCGCGCAGGTATTCCTCTTTGACAATGAGGACAGTGAGTTTGAAGACTTAAATATTTTTGACAGAACGGTTCACAGTGACACGGAACTGTTCGGCCTGATGGAAAGCGTATTAGTTCCGCAGTTTACCGAACGCAACGGCGTTGTGAACGACGCAAGGGACGCCGGGCGGGACGTTCGCGGCGCGATGAAAGCATATCAGCGCATCGTGTTTGTCATAAACGATATGTCCGCGTTTATGCGGGCGGTGTACAGCCCGAACGTGGATATGAGCGGCTTTATTGAAATAGCGCTGGAAAAAGGCCGCGAGCATAAAATACAGTTTTTCGCGGCGGTCACGCCGGACGATTACGGCGACGCGGCGCGTTTCGCGGCTATGCGTATATGGGCCGGCTGGAGCAGGGGGATTCATCTGGGCGGCATGTTTGACCAGCAGAATATTCTGCGTTTTGAAATGTCGTCGGCGGATAATGTCCGCCAGCTTCCGGCGGGCGTTGGTTACACCGCGGGAAGCAGCGGCGCGGCATTGAAGCTGATCGTGCCGCTGCTATAGGA
>JAITVU010000322.1 GCA_031285645.1 Oscillospiraceae bacterium
CGACCCGGCGGCTGGCCACAAAGTATCCGCGCAGGCAGGCGGAAACCGCGAGAAACGGTATGCCCACGGCGAGGATGCGCAGCGAGACAATTGTACGCGCATCTTTGAGTATATAGGTGCCGATGGGATTGGCGAAAATGATGACGCCGCCGCAGACCACACTGCTGATGATGACGGCCATCGTGACCGCGCGGCGCACAACGCGTTTGGCGTTGGCGGGCTTTCCGAGCGACAGCTGCTCCGCCGTGAGCGTCGACACGGCGACCGACATTCCCGATGTCGCGAGCGTCACGCAGAAGTTATACATGGAAATGATCAGCATGTACACGCCCATCCCCTCCGCCCCCATGGCGTTGGAGAGGTATATGCGGAAAACAAAGCCTATAATCCGGACAAATATCGCGGCGGCGCTGAGAATAAGCGCGCCGGTAACCATATTATTCTGTTTCACCCAAGCATCCCCTGTTATACGTATTGTGCCGGTCCACAATAACAGTATATTCCCATCCTGTCCCGCGCATGACAAATACGGCGGAAGATGCGGTAAAGACGCTTTTAAACACGACTGGCTTAAAGGAAAGCGGCATTTTCCCTGCCTGATTGGTATTGATATAAGTTGCCTCATTGTATAGCGGCGGCCTTTACCCGAGCCGCTTCCATGTCCGGGGCGCAAACAGCAACAGGATCGGATAGATTTCCAGCCTGCCCAGCAACATATCCATCATCAGCACTATTTTACTGAAAGGCGAGAAATCAGCGTAGCGCCCGGCAACGGAAATATGGCCGTACCCCACGCCGACATTGTTGATGCAAGCCGCCACGGCGCTCACTGTCGTCTCAAAATCGTAATGATCCATCGCAACCAGCAAAACGGACATCCCATAAAGGACAATAAAAGTCAGGACATAGGTGTTGACCCTGTGCAGCACCTTTTTATCTACCGCCCTGCCGCCGAGCCTGACGTTTTCCACGGCGCGCGGATGCACAAAGCGGTGAAGCTGCCGCTTGGCCTCACGCAAGATAATGATGATGCGGGACATTTTGATTCCGCCTCCTGTGGAACCGGCGCAGGATCCCACAAACATCAGCGCGAAGAGGACCGCTTTGCTTAACTGCGGCCAGGCGCCGATATTATCCGTGGCGAAGCCCGTGGACGACATGATGGACGGCACCTGAAAAACAGCGCTGCGGAACGCTTCCCTCAATGGGAGAAGGTGCCGCGTTAAATCGACCGTGATGACGGCGACACTGAAAGCCATGACGCCGAAATAACACCATACCTCCTCGTTTTTTCGCAATGCCTTGCCGTTTCTAGTGATGATAAAGTAATAGACGTTGAAATTCGTGCTGTACAGGATCATAAATATAACGGCGACGATCTCCGCGGGGAAATTCCCATATGCGGCGAGCGACGCGTTTTTTACGGAGAAACCGCCCGTTCCGGCCACGGCAAAGACATTGATAATGCTGTCGAACAAAGGGATGCCGCACACAAGGTACAGAATTAACTGAAGCACCGAGAGCGTAAAATAAATCGCGTATATAATGCCCGCGCTCTGCCGCAGCTTGGGCACGAGCTTGCCCGGTTCGGGTCCCGGCGTTTCCGCGCGCATCACGCCGCTCTCATTCCCGTCCGACAGCATCGGCGCGACAGCACTGAGCAGCAAAAGCACGCCCATGCCGCCCACCCAGTTTGTTATCGCCATCCAGAGCTGCACGCCGCGCGGCAGCACCTCAACATCGGCAAACGTTGAGGCCGCCGTTGTCGTAAAGCCCGATACGGACTCGAACAGGGCGTCGATAAACGATGGCGCGGCCCCGCTGAACCAGAGCGGAAACGCGCCGAAAAAAGACATGATGATCCAGCATGCCGCAACCACTACAAAGCTGTCCCTGTTGTGAATCCTGTTCCGGCGCAGCTTGAACCCGTTAAGCGCAAAGCCCGCGAGCAACAGGACGGCGACCGTTTTGAGAAACGCGCGCCACGCCGCCGCGTCGCCGTCATAAATCGCCAGCAGCAGCGGCGCGATCATTAAAAGGCCTTCCAGTAAAAGGATACGGCCCATATAGCCGAGAATCAGCCTTATGTTCATAAGCCACTCCGAAAAAAATTGTCATGCAGCGCAGGCGTCCGCCAACGCCAGCCGCTAACGTCATATCCACGCGAAGCGTGGCAGCGGGCTTTGCCCGCCGCGGTTAAAAACCGATCAGGTTTGCCCGCGTATTTATAGTAAATTCGCTTTAAGAGCGGCCCACAAAGAAGTGTAGCAAAGCGAATTTCCATTGGGTCATTGCGGTTTAAAACAATGTATATTTTCAAACCGCAATGACTGTAAAACAGGCCGGTAGCTTTAACCTGTGCAGCTATAAATGCCGCCAGGTTCGCGGCGAAAACAGCAGCAACACAGGGTAGATTTCCAGGCGGCCCAGCAGCATATCAAACATCAGCACCAGCTTGCTCAACGGAGAAAACAGGGCATATTTTCCCGTATCCGTGAGGCCGAGCCCCGCGCCGATGTTGTTCATACAGGCGGCCACAACAGTGGCGCTGCCCTCAAAATCGATATTATCCGCGGATATGACAATAAATGAAAGCGCAAAGAGAATAAAGTACGCGACAATATACGCGTTCGCCGCGTGAAGAACATACCGATCAACAGCTTTACCGTCCAGCTTCACCATTGTGACCGCGCGCGGGCGTATGACGCGAAAAAGCGCGCGCTTGACCTCTTTGAAGAGCAGCACAACACGCGCGATCTTGAGGCCGCCGGCCGACGACCCCGCGCACGCGCCGATCAGCATCAGAAAAAAGAGAATTATACGGCTCAGCGACGGCCATAACGCCACATCCGCCGTGAGAAAGCCCGTCGTCGACATGATGGAGACAACCTGAAAAACACTGTGGCGCAGCGACACGAAAAAAGACGGATAAGCGCCGCCGGCGCTGAGGTTCAAAGCGACCAGCAGCGACGCGCCGAGCACGATGCCGATATAGACTTTAAGCTCCTCATTTTTCCTTATATCGGCAAACGCGCGCACAAGCAAAAAGAAATAAATATTGAAATTGACGCCGCACATAAACATGAAAACCGTGATCACCGTTTCAATATAGAGACTGCCATAAGCCGCGACGGAAGCGTTGTGTATTGTAAACCCGCCGGTTCCGGCCGTCGCCATCGCCGTGAGCACACTGTCGAAAAGGGGCATGCCGCCAGCACTCAACAGGATCGTTTCCAGCGCCGTCAGGCCGATGTAGACGCTATAGATAATGCGCGCGTTATTCTTGAGCTTTGGCACCAGCTTGCCGGGTACGGGCCCCGGGTTCTCGGCCATTAAATTCTGGGTGCCGCCTTCGCCCCAACTGATGAGGGCCGTCGCCGTCAGCAGCACAAGCACGCCCATGCCGCCCACCCAAAGGCTCAGGCTGCGCCAGAACAAAAGCCCCTTGGGCGCGGACCCAGTATTTACGAGTACGGAAGCCGCCGTCGTCGTAAAGCCCGAAACCGACTCAAAGACACAGTCCACAAAGGACTCCATCACGCCGCTCAGCCAAAAAGGCAGCGCGCCCATAAGCGACATGGCGATCCAGCATACGGCGATGATCACAAAGCTCTCACGCAGCCTGATTTTCATGTCCCTTCCCGACAGAAGGCCCAGAATCACGCCGGCCAGAAATGTGATCCCCGCCGACATCAACAGGCTTTTCATCATCACGGCCTCGCCGTAAAACATCGATACGGCAAAAGCCGCGAGCATGCATATGGCCTCAAGCTTAAGCACAAGCCCGAGGTAATGTGAAACGGCCCTGTAATTCATCCTTAATCCTCGAAAATGTCGTTGAGATCGCCTATATTATGCGTATTTGTGATGACGACGACGCTGTCGCCCCTCATCAGCACATCCCGCCCGCCGGGAATAATCACACGGCCCGAGCGCACGATCACGCCGACCAGAATGTTCTTTTTAAGCCTGATCTGCTCGAGCGTCTCGCCCAAATGGCGGATATGCGCGCCGACAGTGAACTCCAGGGCCTCGGCTTTTCCGTCGACAAGGTGATGCAAGGTGTTGACACCGCTGCCCAGGGTGTTTTGCATGGCGCGCACATACTGCGTGATCTGAACGGCCGTGCTCATCTTCGGCGATACAACGCTGTCGATGCCCATTGTATCCATCATATCCAGGTAATTAAAGCGGTTCACTTTTGTGATGACTTTTGGGACGCCGCTTTTTTTAGCGACCATGGACATGATCATATTTTCCTCGTCAATGCCGGTCAGCGCGATAAAGGCGTCGGCGTTCGCGAGTCCTTCCGATTCAAGAAGGTCCTGCTCCGAGCCGTCGCCGTGAATGATGGTGGCGTCGGGCAGCGAGTCACACAGTTCCTCGCAGCGCTTCCCGTCCTTTTCAATGATTTTGATTGTATACCGTTTATCCCCAAGAAGGCGCGCCAGATAATATCCCAGCCGGCCGCCGCCCACAATGAGGACGGACCGTATCCTGTGCAATTCGCCGCCAATGGACTGAATGAAATTGGTGATCGCGTGGCCCGTCCCGGTCAGATAAATTGTATCGCCCTTTCTGAGTATAAACGGGCCGTTGGGTATATGGGCCTGCCCGTTCCGCTCAACGGCGCAGATCAGGATCTTGGAACCCCGCGCAAAGCGGATATCCATCAGTCTCTTATCGATGACAGGGGAATCGGGCGGTATGCGGAACTCCACAAGTTCCACGCGGCCCTTCGAAAAAATATCCACCTTAACGGCCGAGGGGAACTTAATCACACGCGAAATCTCGCGCGCGGCCTCCTGTTCCGGATTAATCACCATACTCAGCCCGAACTGCTCCTTGAACATATCGAGCTGATGCATATATTCGGGGTTGCGGATACGCGCGATCGTGTTTTTACACCCTAAATGTTTGGCCGTGAGACAGCAAATCATATTGAGTTCATCGCCGGATGTGGCCGCGATCAGCAGATCGGCGTCTTCAACGCCGGCTTCGATCTGGATCAGGCGGCTCGCGCCGTTTCCGCGCACACCCATGACATCCAAAAGCTCCGTCGTTTCGTTGAGCGTCTTGCGGTCATTGTCGATGACCGTGATATCGTGTCCCTCCCTGTTGAGCTGTTCGGAGAGCGCGTATCCAACCTTGCCGTCGCCCACAATGACAATATTCATATTTCACCTCTGACTTCCGCTTTACCCGGACAGTACCGCCTACACCGAAGCAGCCGGAGCATCCGCCCCGGCTGTATATCGGGCATACCCGCGCAGGGCCCGCATGATAATAATATAATCATATGTGCTTTATTGGGAATCCCGAGGTTCTTCTCACACCCTTGACAAAAACATCCTGTCACGCTTTTATAAACGATTCAAACGCCAGGAAGGTGTTGTAAACGTCGGTTTTACTGACGACTTCCATGGGCGCGTGCATGGACAGGACGGGCACGCCAATATCGATCACGTCGGCGCCCAGCTTCGAAATAAACTTCGCCACCGTGCCGCCGCCGCCGTGATCAACCTTGCCCAGCTCGCCTGTTTGCCAGATAACACCGTTCTCATCCAGAATTTTGGCGACTCGTGCGCAGAACTCCGCGCTCGCGTCATTCGTTGAGTATTTGCCGCCTGACCCCGTATATTTCGTGATACAGGCGCCGTAGCTGATGTAGGAGGTGTTGCGCTTTTCCGACACATCCGGGAACGAGGGGTCAAACGCCGCGTTGACGTCCGCCGACAGGCATTGGGACGCCATGAGGACTGTGCGCCCCTCAATGCCGTGGGGTTTGGCGAGGTCGGCGATAAAATATTCAAGGAAGCGCGAACTCAGCCCCGTGTTGCCGTCGGAACCCGTCTCCTCCTTATCCGCGAGAATATTCACCCATGTATACTCGGGTTGATCCACATTCAGGGACGCCATGAGCGACGTGTAGGCGCAAACCCTGTCGTCGTGCCCGTACGCGCCGATCATGGAGCGGTCAAAGCCGAGGTCGCGCGCCTTGTAAGCGGGTACGAGCGCAAGCTCCGCCGAGAGGAAATCCTTTTCGATGATATCGTATTTCTCATGGATGATGTTGATGATATTGAGCTTGACCTTTTCGCTCAGTTTATCGTCCCTGAAAGGCATGGAGCCGATGAGGACATTGAGTTCCTCGCCCTTGATGCCTTCATGCAGCTTGCGCTGGTTCTGATCCTTGGCCAGATGCGGCAACAGGTCGTTGATGCAGAAAATAGGCTCATCGTCCGCTTCGCCGATACACACTTCAACAGTGGTGCCGTCCTTTTTACACACAACACCGTGCAAAGCCAGCGGTATGGCCGTCCACTGGTATTTGCGGATGCCGCCGTAATAATGTGTCTTGAACATGGCCAGCTGCGCTTCCTCGTAGAGCGGGCGCGGCTTGAGGTCGATGCGCGGGGAGTCAATATGGCTGGCGAGGATTTTTACCCCATCCGTCTGGGAGCGCTTGCCGAGCGCCGCGAAAATAAGGGCTTTTCCCCTGTTGTTGAGATAAACCTTATCCCCCGCCTTGTACGCCACATTGGCGTCGAAGGGTTTGTAACCCTTCTTTTCGAGCATGGCGATCGTGGTCTTGACGGCTTCCCGCTCAGTCTTGGCCTCGTCAAGGAACTTTTTATAGTCCTCGCAAAACGCGTTCGCCTTGCCGATTTGCTCGTCGTTCATCAGGATACCGCTGTTCTCGGGGTTCATCAGAAGCTTTTCCTTGAGCAGTTCCGCCTGGGATTTTTCCTTCTTGTCCATAAAAGTCTTCCTTTCCGTCTCTATATTATATTTCAGTATTATTACTTATTCCCGATTATCCCGGTAAAAAACAGGCATGTGACCACCATTATGGTCATCCCGAAAATCATAGCCTTCTTTTCTCCTTACGTCAACTCTATGACGGTGTAAACGCGGAAACAGTCCAGCATCTTAATCATAAAGGCGCTCATACATATCCCGCGTCTCCAGCACTTTTTTGACATAACGGGCCGTATCCCCGAAAGGGATTCGGGTGATTGTATATCCATCCGGCGCGTAATCGGGATTATCGAGCCACCTTTTCACATTGCCCCAACCCGCGTGGTAAGCGCATAAAGCATTTTCAACAGAGCCGAACTCATCAATGAGCAGGCGCAGGAGCGCCGCGCCGTATTTGATGTTTTCTTCCCCGTCATAGAGGATATCCATGGGCTTCGGCGTTTCACCGAGCCGGTACTGCGTCCAATCAAAAGTATCCTTTGTGATCTGCATCAGGCCCGTCGCGCCCACGCTGGACCGCACGCCCGGCCTGAATCCGCTTTCCGTGCGGATCACGGCGTAAACAAGCGAGGGGGAAAGGCCGTTCTTTTCGCTTTGAGCCAAAACAGTGTCGATATATTTGACGGGGTAGGCCGCGCGGTAATATCCTTTGTAAGCCCCCGCAAGCGCCGCGCCGCCGATTACAACAACGACGACAGCGAGGAGCACATCCTTGACTATGGGCCGCAGCCCCTTCATAAGGAGCCGCCGTCCCCGGGCAGCACGACACCGACAGCATTCAACATTTCCATCACCCTCAGCCTCAGATCGGTCATGCTGCCGTCATTGCGAATCACAAAATCCGAGCGACTCGCGTAAAATTCATCGTCATGCTGCGCGTCCATACGGCGTCCCGCTTCTTCGGCAGTCAGGTTATCCCGGCGCACAATGCGTACAAAGCGGTCCTCCGCAGGGGCCGTCACGCTCACCACTTTATCGCAGTAAGCATCCGTGCCGCTCTCGATCAGGGTTGGCGCGTCGAGAAAAACAACCTGTTCTCCCGATTCCCTGAGTTTTTTAACCGTTGCGAAAATCTCTTCCTGGAT
>JAITVU010000339.1 GCA_031285645.1 Oscillospiraceae bacterium
ACATTTGCGCCACCAGCTTTTCCGCGTCCAGATCAGTCTCATACGCTCTCAGGAAAGCCACCCAATCCTCTTTAAGCTCTTTGAGTCCCTTGCCATAGATCTCCCTGTACTGAACATCCATTGTCACAAAACTGATCAGTTTCATGAACTTGTCTTTCCCGTATGTCTCAATCAAATAGGCGACAAACGACTGGCTGTAGTTATAATGAAAACGCCTGTATACGCTGTCAAATTGAGACGCCAGATCAGAACCGGCCACACCGACCTGATCAAACGCGGGGGACAAGTCGCTGTCAAGGTATATTTTAGCGCAGGCGTGGATGTCGGTGTCATAACCGAACATATTCTCAACATCGCTCACCATATTCTGACAGTAATTCGCAAAGCCCTCGCTCAGTGATAAATTAAACTTGTTTATATAAATTCCAGTGTTAAATAAGATGCTGTAGGTAACTTCATGCGCCATGGGTTCAAGGCCGCGCTGAAACCAGTCTATTTGAATGTTGATCAATGATTTACTGAGAATACGGGATATGCTGGAATCAAATTGAATATCCACTTTTATATCCCGGCCCTTCTCCGCCCAGTCATCACCATATATGTAGGCGCCGATATCATCGAAATACCCGTCCGCCTCGGCGATGAACGCTTCCGGCGTCTTAAAACGGCAATACGTGAGGTCAAGCTTATCCCATTCAGCCATACTCACGCTGGCGTATTTTCCCTCAATCACAACATCATCCGGTGCGCCGGACGCCGCCGCTTGTTCCGACACCGCCTCAGACTCATCGGAAAAGGACGTCTCCAAACCGCTTGATTCCTGTGAAACAACATCGGACACAGGCGCATCCTGCGCGCATGCGATCAGAGATACAATCAGGCTTAACATAACGGCAATCGACGCCAAACGGGATATCGCCTTTTTCATACGGCTTAACCTCCATCCGTCATTGTCAGGTTTCCTGTTATGGGACAAAAGTGCGGGGCAAAGCCGCGGCTTACTCTATAACAACCGCCTTAAACCGGCACACTTCGGCGCATTTGCCGCACTTGATGCATTTATCCGGATCAATTACGTGCGCGTTTTTAACCGTGCCCGTAATGGCGTCCACGGGACATTTGCGTGAACACAGCGTACAGCCTGTGCATTTCTCCGCGTTTATTGTGTAGCGCAGGAGCGGCTTGCACTGCTTTGCCGTGCACTTTTTATGGTAAATGTGGTCCTCGTATTCGTTGCGGAAATACTTTATTGTCGTCAGAACCGGGTTGGGCGCTGTTTGCCCGAGCCCGCAAAGCGAGCCGTCCTTGATCTGCAGCGCGAGGTCGTGAAGCAGCTCAATGTCGCCGTCTTTCCCCTCCCCCTGCGTGATACGGGTGAGAATTTCGAGCATGCGCCTGGTGCCGATGCGGCAATGAATGCATTTGCCGCAGCTCTCCTTGCAGGTGAAATCGAGGAAAAACCGGGCCATATCCACCATGCAGGTCGTCTCGTCCATCACAACCATGCCGCCGCTGCCCATAATGGCGCCCGTGGCCGCAAGCGTTCGGTAATCAATCATCGTGTCGATCAGGTCGGCCGGGATGCAGCCGCCCGACGGCCCGCCCATCTGGACGGCCTTGAACGCCTTGTCGTCCCTGATGCCCCCGCCGACGCCGTATATAACATCGCGTATGGTGCTGCCCATCGGAATCTCGACAAGGCCGCCTTTTTTAATCTTACCCGTCAGGGCGAAAACCTTCGTCCCCTTGGAGTTCTCCGTGCCCATGGCGGAAAAAGCCGCGCCGCCATTGCGGATAATCCACGGCACATTGGCGTAAGTCTCGACGTTGTTGATGTTGCTCGGCTTCTGCCAAAACCCTTTTTGCGCCGGAAACGGCGGCTTGAGGCGCGGCATGCCGCGCTCGCCCTCAAGCGAGGCGATCAAAGCCGTCTCCTCGCCGCACACGAAGGCGCCCGCGCCCGCGTTGATGCGCAGGGTAAAGGAGAGATCTGTGCCAAGGATGTGATCGCCCAGATAGCCCCGCTCCTCCGCCTGCCGGATGGCGGTTTCAAGGCGTTGTATCGCCAGCGGGTACTCCGCGCGCACATACACAACGCCCTGCGGCGCGCCGATGGCATAGGCGCACAACAGCATGCCTTCAATCAGGGCATGCGGATCGCCCTCAAGAACAGCCCTGTCCATGAAAGCGCCGGGGTCTCCCTCATCCGCGTTGCAAATGACGTATTTGATACCGTCCTTCGGCACGGGCGCGTCACGCGCCGCCCGCCATTTAAACCACGTTGGAAAGCCCGCGCCGCCGCGCCCGCCGAGCCCGGCTGTTTTTAACTCACCGATGATCTCTTCCGGGCTTTTCTCCCTGATGATATCCGTTATGGTCTTATAGCCGTCCCGGGCAATGTATTCGTCTATATCCTCGGGGTTAATGATGCCGCAGTTCGCCAGCGCGATGCGGGTCTGTTTATGTAAATTATCGTCGTCCTCTTTGGGGATTTCATACTGTTCCGCTGTGTTTTCATCACCGCTGACGGCCTTGATAATTTCAGCTACGGCGTCGGCGTCGACGCGGACATACGTCCGCTTGGCCCCGTTTTCAATCACATCCACAATGGGCTCGAGGTAGCACATGCCGATGCAGCCCGCCGTTTTAATGCTGCAATCCCGGCCTTTAAGCCCCTCCTCAAGGAGCGCGGCAATCCTGCTTGCCCCGGCCGCGATGCCGCAGCTGCCCTTCCCTACAATGATTTGTGTGCTCATAGTCGTGCTCTCCGGCGTTTCCGGAAAGCGTCCCCCTCTCAAAATCCTGTCTTATATGTCGGGCCATCGCGGCGGCGGTTTTCCCGCCGTCCCGCATAAACATGCCTGAACGCGCGTTACCCGTCCGCCCTGATCCGGCGGACAATTTCTTTCGCCCTCTCCGGCGTCAGCGTGCCGTATGTGTCCTCACCGATCATCATGACGGGCGACAGGCTGCAGCAGCCCAGGCACGCCACATTGTTGTAAGTAAAAAGCCCGTCGGGCGTGATGGCGCCTTCTTCAACGCCGAGTTCTTCACGGATCGCCTCCTCGATGGCGGCGGAGCCGTTGACATGGCAGGCCGTGCCCTGGCAGAGCATGATCAGGTTTTTACCGACGGGATTGAGCCTGAACTGTGTATAGAAAGTCGCCACCCCCAGCACCTTGGCCGGTTTTACCCCGGCGCGCATGGCGATATAGGCGAGTAAATCGACCGGCAGATAACCATAAAGCTCCTGAGCTTTTTGTAAAATCGTGATCAGGCTCCCCTGTACACCGTCATATTGCTCAAGCACAGGCTCAAGCCGTGCAAGATCAATAGCGGCATCCTTCATCTGCCAGTCCGTATGGTTTTTGCAGCACTTATTGCTCATATAAACATGTCAATATGGCGGCCTCTCATTTTCCGTTTGTATCCGCAAACCGCGCCGATATGGTTCTTTCGCGTATCGGGCGCGCATGTTGCCGCCATATGCCTCCCCCCGCAAATTTCTGGCGGCCTTTGCCGCCCTTTTCCTGTGAAAAAGTCGTAATGACGACTTAAACGCCTTTATAATATAGCATATTTTGCCCTTATACGCAATTCGCGGCGCTGTAAGCTGCACGGAAAAATAATGGATGCTAAAATTCAAAAAAATAGGCAATATGGTCAATTGCGTAAGGCCGGCAACGAGGCGACAATTATACTCAAAATTTAATTGCAATAAATAAAACGTTTTGCTATACTGTTGATACAAAAGCATCAATACAACCTCCATTGCATTAAATTTGATACATACGAACCATTATATCATTTTACCATGAACAGGAGGGACCTAATCATGAGCCGCGATATGATGCCCACTACGGAAAAGGTTGGCGCGCCAAGCCACACCAACCAGTCCTCGACGAAGCTGCTTCACCTTATTGAGGTGCTTTCCCGGCAGCCCGAACCCTGCCGCCTGCAGGATATCGCCAGGGAAAGCGGCATGAATCCCAGCACAGCCCTGCGCTTTCTGTCCGCGCTTCAAAGCATGCATTATGTCGCTCAGGACATTGATTCCGGGCGCTATTACCTGACTTTCAAACTGTGCGCCATCGCCCAGAACATCACGTCCCATATGAGCATACGCAGCATCTCGATGCCTTTTTTGCGCAATGTATCCCATATTTTCTCGGAGTCGTGCAATCTGGCGGTTGAAAACGACATGTCCGTGATGTATGTCGAGGTGGCCAATGATCCACATAAGACTTTAATGAGCACCCAGCGCATCGGCAATGTCGCCCCTCTGCACTGCACCGGGGTGGGCAAATTGATGCTGAGCGGCTTTACCTACGCCGAGCTGGAACAATATATTGCCATCAAAGGGCTACCCAGGCTGACACCGCACACAATCACCACCCTGGACGGGCTTGAAGCCGAGCTCGCCCAAATCCGCAAGCTGGGCTACGCTTTTGACAATGAAGAGTGCGAAGTCGGCGCGCGCTGCATCGCGGCGCCCATACGCGACTATACGGGGCGCATTATTGCCGGTATCAGCGTGAGCGGCCCGACGGTCCGCATGAGCGACGCCCATATTTTCACCCACCTGCCCTATTTGATCGAGACCGCGGCGCAGCTTTCCATACGGTTGGGCTGGATCCCGCAGAGCGTTATATAAATTTTATTAAAATGTCAAATCATTTTAATAAATAAAAAAGCGGCA
>JAITVU010000350.1 GCA_031285645.1 Oscillospiraceae bacterium
GGGAGGCAAAGGGCATTCACGACCGGCTGCTGCGTTTATCCGTTGGGCTGGAAAGCTGCGACGACCTGCTGACAGATTTGAAACAGGCGATCAATGGGAGGGGTTGACGGTGAACTATAATTTTGATACGGTTATCGACCGCAGAAACACCAACAGCCTGAAATACGATTTTTCGGAAAGTCGCGGCAAGCCGGAGGGGATTCTGCCCTTGTGGGTGGCGGACATGGATTTTCAGGCGCCGTCCTGCGTCATAGATGCGCTGACGGACAAAAGCTGTCATGGCATCTTTGGCTATTCAGACACGGATGACGCATATTTTGCGGTACTGCGAAACTGGTTTTCGCGGCAATTCGGCTGGAAGATCGAGCCGGATTGGCTGATCAAAACGCCGGGAGTTGTGAACGCGATCCATATCGCGGTGCGGGCGTTGACAGAGCCTGGGGACGCCGTCATCATCCAGCAGCCGGTATATTACCCGTTTGCTTCATCTGTCACAACGACAGGCAGAAAACTGGTTGTCAGCGAACTGGCTCTTCATGACGGCCGCTATTTGATCGATTTCGATGACTTCGAGAAAAAGATTGCAGAAAATTGTGTAAAGCTATTTATCCTTTGCAATCCCCACAATCCGGTGGGACGGGTATGGACGCAAGATGAACTCATGCGCTTGGGGGATATCTGCCTGCGGCACGGCGTGTTCGTGATCTCCGACGAAATCCATGCGGATTTTGTCTATTCGGGCTACAAGCATCAGGTGTTTGCGGAATTAAGCCCCGTGATCCGGAACATTACCATTACCTGTACCGCACCCAGTAAGACATTCAATCTGGCGGGACTTCAAATTTCAAACATATTCATCTCAAATCAAAAGATGCGCAGGGCTTTTTTGCTGGAATACTCCGCGAGTGGGCTGAGCCAGCCAGGGATAATGGGGATTGTGGCCTGCAAAGCCGCTTACGAGGGCGGCGAGGATTGGCTGGAGGAGCTCCGGACATATTTATCGGGCAACCTTGATCTTTTGCGCGACTTTCTCACCCACGAACTGACGCATATCGGCCTGATCGAACCGGAGGGAACCTATCTTGCCTGGCTGGATTGCCGGGGACTGGAGCTTTCCCCCAAGGAATTGGACGCTTTCATCATACACAAAGCCGGTTTGTGGCTGGACGACGGCCCCATGTTCGGAGCCGGCGGCGATGGCTTCCAGCGCGTAAACATCGCCTGCCCCCGACCGGTTCTGCGCGAGGCTTTGACACGGTTGAACAAGGCTGTTTGCCAAAAATAATGAAGGAGGGATGGTTTTGTCAGTCATTTTATCGAGAGAAGACGCATGGAAGCTCCTGACGGAATACAATAAGGACGCCTTCCACCTGAAACACGCAAGGATTATGGAAGGGGTTATGCGCTGGTTCGCTGTGAAGCTTGGTTATGGGGACGAACAGGATTTCTGGGCAACCGCAGGCTTGCTGCATGACCTGGATTTTGAGTTGTACCCGGAGGAGCATTGCATTAAGGTACAGGAAATCATGCGTTCCCGGGGTTTGGACGAGCGTTTGATCCACGCGGTTGCCAGCCACGGATACGAGCTTACTGTGGACATAGAGCCGGAACACCAAATGGAAAAAGTCCTCTATGCCACCGACGAGCTGACAGGGCTGGTTGGCGCGACAGCTATCATACGGCCATCCAAAAGTGTAATGGATTTAGAGCTTAAGTCGGTGAAAAAGAAATATAAAAGTCCGAATTTCGCAGCGGGCTGCTCCAGGGTAGTCATCGAACGGGGTGCAGGAATGCTTGGTTGGAAACTGGATGAACTAATCGAACAGACGATACTGGCCATGCGAATTTGCGAAGCTGATCATTGAGCGATCCGTCTCCGTATGAATCACTTGACATCGGTATAACATAGTGATATTATAAAATCTATCGGATTAGTATGATTTGGAATTGTGATAATATACGGAGGGAATCGTATGAATAAAATCTATATGGACAACGCGGCAACTACGCCGGTTCGCAACGAAGTGCTGGAGGCAATGATTCCATACTATGGAGAATTGTACGGAAATCCATCCAGCCTATACCAGACTGCTTCGCTTTCGAAACGAGCCGTTGAACACGCCCGGGCGCAGGTTGCGGATGCCCTTGGCGCAAAGCCTGATGAAATCTATTTTACCGGCGGCGGTACCGAAAGCGACAACTGGGCGTTAATCGGCGCAGCCGATGGTTGCGGAAAAGAAGGCGGGCATATCATAACCACATCAATCGAGCATCACGCCGTTTTGCATACATGCCGGTATCTGGAGGAGAAGGGATTTGATATCACCTATCTTCCCGTGGACGCGGAAGGCTTAGTAACTGTCAGGGAATTGGAACAAGCAATTCGTCCCGATACTTTTCTCATCAGCGTCATGTTCGCCAACAACGAGATAGGGACTATCCAGCCCATAAAAGAGATCGGCCGGCTGGCGAAGGAGAGAAACATCCTGTTTCATACGGATGCCGTTCAGGCGGTAGGTCATATACCCATAGACGTAAATGTTCTTAATATTGATCTGCTGTCTCTGTCCGCCCACAAAATATATGGTCCCAAGGGCGTGGGAGTGTTATATGTCCGAAAAGGAACAAAGTTGAAAAGCTTCATTCACGGAGGGGCACAAGAGCGCGGTCGCCGTGCCGGCACCGAAAATGTACCGGGTATTGTAGGCATGGGACATGCAATCGAGCTTGTCTCGGCTGAAATGAGAGAAGAAAACAAGAGATTGATACCGCTAAGGGACAGGCTTATTGAGGAAATCCTAACGGCGGTGCCGAATGCGAGACTCAATGGGCACAGAACAGAAAGGCTGCCAGGCAACGTGAATATCTCCTTTGAATTTGTAGAGGGAGAATCTATTCTGCTCCTGCTGGATACCAAGGGGATTGCGGCGTCCAGCGGTTCTGCGTGTACCTCAGGTTCTTTGGATCCTTCCCATGTGCTTCTGGCCATCGGTCTTCCGCACGAAAATGCCCACGGTTCCATCCGCCTCACTTTGGGCAGGCACAACACGGAATCCGAAGTCAATGAAGTAATCAGGGAGCTGCCTCCGATCATCGAGAGGCTCCGTGGAATGTCGCCGCTTTATGAGGACTTTATCAGCACACAAAGATAGCGCATCCGTAACGAACCGGTATTTAAATTCCAATCAAGGGCCGGACGACTTGCAGTCTTTCAATTATGTCTATCCTAAAAGGAGACGTTTTATGTACACGGAAAAAGTGTTGGATCATTTTATGAATCCAAGGAATGTAGGAGAAATCGCGGACGCCAGCGGCGTAGGAACCGTAGGTAATCCCAGATGCGGCGATATCATGCGGGTTTATTTGGATATCAGAGACGGTGTTGTCAAGGATGCCAAATTTAAAACATTTGGGTGCGCCGCGGCTGTCGCCACTAGTTCGATGGCAACTGAACTGGTGAAGGGTAAAACGGTCAGCGACGCCCTCGCTGTCACAAACAAGGCTGTTATGGAAGCTCTCGACGGCCTTCCTCCGGTTAAGGTTCACTGTTCCCTTTTGGCTGAGGAAGCCCTGCAAGCCGCTCTTTGGGATTACGCCGTTAAAAACAACATAGTCATTGACGGCCTGAAAGAACCTCTTCCCCACGAGCAGGAAGGAGAAGCTTTAGGAATTGATCTGCAATAAAATGCATGGCAGCATACCTTAAACATGAAATTGAATATATTCATTGTGGGATGTGTGAAAAGTGATTGAACACTTTGGTTCCGAAACCGACATAACAATTGTTCGAAAACACGACGACCTAAAACAATATCTGTTAACCCTCGGCAGTGTGGCGGTCGCATTTTCGGGCGGAGTGGATTCCACCTTCCTGCTCAAAGCGGCACATGACGTTCTGGGCAACCGCGCCATCGCCGTTACCGCGCGTTCCTGTTCGTTTCCGGAACGGGAACTCAGGGAAGCCGCCGCGTTCTGCGAGGTTGAAGGTATTACGCATATTATCTGCGATTCGGAAGAGTTGGAGATTGAGGGATTCGCGCAAAATCCTGTCAATCGATGCTACTTGTGCAAAAACGAATTATTTCACAAGATCTGGGCTGTCGCACGGGAGCGCCGCATTGAAACCGTTGTGGAAGGCTCCAATATTGATGATAACGGGGATTACCGCCCCGGATTGACCGCCGTGGCGGAGCAGGGAGTAAAAAGCCCCTTGCGGCATGTGGGACTTACGAAACTGGAAATACGAGAACTTTCAAAAAAGCTCGGACTTTCTACATGGAACAAGCAATCCTTCGCATGCCTTTCCTCCCGGTTTCCATATGGGGAAACGATTACTCCTGAACGCCTTTCTATGATTGACCGGGCGGAACAACTCTTGCTGGATATGGGCTTTCGGCAAGTTCGGGTACGCCATCATGGAAATTTGGCCCGTATTGAAACCGACGAGGCCGGATTTCACCTGTTGACGGAAAAAGACCATCGGGAGCAAATATACGCCGCATTGAAGCAATTTGGCTTTCTCTATGTATCTCTGGATTTGTTGGGCTATCGCACCGGCAGCATGAATGAGACTTTATGATGAAAAATTCATTTGTACATAAAAAGATAATGGCTCTAAACGCACATACTCATATATAAAAAAAGCAGGAAGATCACAAAGCCAAGCCGTGATAGCTAAAATCTATCTGACAATCCAAAAAAAGGCAGACAAACCGGGAGCCCTAAATCGGCTACCGGTTTGTCCGCCCTACTTTTTTGCATTTTTATAAAGTTTCAATTTGCATTAAAATAGTGCAAAAAGGAACTTGAACATGCGCAAACGCCCTGAATCAAGCCGTTTGTCACCGCTGCTCTTCTAGTACGTCAGCCTATGTATCAAAGATTTAATGTGGGCTTTCTGCAGGTTGTGTACTTTATCAGCTTTTATTTTTCAGAGATATTTTCGTTAAGTAATTCATCAGTGCTAATACCGAAGAAATCCGCAAGCATTTTTAATTCAATATCGGTGACGAACCTCTCGCCCAACTCAACCCGCCGAACGAAATGATTATCTACATCATACTCGGCTTGTTGTAAGCATATGGCAAGTTTGCGTTGTGATAATGGCGGATCGTGGTTTTCACGCAAAAATTTCAGATTTTTCCCGCATAAATTATTCGTTCCATCCGGCGCTTTCAGTTTGAACATCTTATACCTCAATTATGTTGAATAGTATTTACCACAACACAATTTTACTGTATAATGGTAAAAATGTCGTTTAACACTATTCAACACTTCTTATTTGGAGGTACAAAATGTATAAAGATCATCGTAGCTTTACGAAACAAGATAAGGTGGCAATCGTGGCTCTGTTATTTCTGATTGTTGCTATGATGGCGATCAGTCCATATTTGCCGGACGAACGACCTGGCGCGATCAGGAAAGAACTGACGAAACAGGGCTACAGCGTCGAAAATGTCGATTTTAAATATGTGGCGGACGGAGAGGGTTCCAGGGAGTGGATTTTTCAGTCGTCCGCGCCGATTTATTGCGATGGTTATTATGTCAACCAATGGTCTGTTCACAGCTTTACCTTTTCTGTGGGTTCGCTGTTTGTACATTACATTATCAAGCCTTATCCATCGTTGCCGGAGCCGGTGAATGTGAACGTCACCTTCACGGCGGATGAATTTGAGCGTGTTTCCAAAATGTCTGACAGCCAGCCAATTGAAGAATACCTCAAGCAAATCATCACGGCTACAATGGAGGAATCGACAGAACGGAAATAACCGCATCAGTAGTTTCGTTTGCCTGCAAGTCAAGGCGGCAAGACACCTACCATACCTGCTAAAAGCAGAAGCAATGCCTGCGGCGCGCCGCAAGCCCATTCCACGGCTGTCTGGAGGGGCGGCCGTTCCATTTTGCTTGTCGGGCGCCTGTCGCCAAAACCCGCAACAACCGAGGCGCTTGCATACGGCCCCGGTTGTTTAAGCCGCTTCGCATCTGCAGCCCCCCTGCGGATGCCGGAAAAGTGATAGAGGCTGCGAAAAAAGGGCGCTTCTGGATGGTGTACTCGATATCGTAAGCCGCCCTTTTTCGTTTCGAATTCTGGCACGGGTGTAGAAAACCCAGCCTGTTTTCCTTAATTCGGATTAAATAGCTTCACCTGCCGCGACCTTGCCCTGCGCCTGTTCTAAAAGCTTGTCGGACCAGCCAGCGGCCCACTGCTGAAGCTCGGTAACGCCGAGCGGCGAAGGCGTCCGCGACTGCTCATGCGCGGCAATCCTCTTCGCAAGAGAGGTATACATCTTTGCCTGCTCGGAATCCGGGGCGGCTTCGATCACGGTTTTCCCCTGAAGCTCGCACTGCGTCACCGTAATCGAGCGTGGAATATATTCCACGACTTGTGTGTCCGTGCGGGAGACAAAATCGTCGATGATCTCACGGGAATATCCCGCATTGATAGAATTGGCGATCACGCCGCCCAGCAGTGCGCCACCCGACTTGCTGTACTTCTGAATACCCTTAAACAAATTGTTCGCGGCATAAACCGACATAAAATCGGACGAAGATACCGTAAAAACATGCTGGGCAATGCCCTCACGGATAGGTACGGCAAAGCCGCCGCAAACAACGTCGCCCAGCACATCGTAGATTACATAGTCGAGCTCCAACTCGTCGAAAATGTGCTGCTGTTTAAAAAGCTCCACAGCCGTGATGATGCCGCGCCCCGCGCAGCCAACGCCGGGCGCCGGCCCTCCTGCCTCCACGCAGAAGATACCGTTAAAGCCCGTATGAACCACGTCATGGGCGTCCACCGAGGTCTTCTCCCGCAACGTATCCAGAACTGTGGGAATATAGGTTCCGTCCCGCAGGGTATTGGTGCTGTCAGATTTGGGGTCGCAGCCGAACTGCATGACCTTGAATCCCATTTTGGACAGCGCTGCCGACAGATTCGACGTGGTGGTGGATTTCCCGATTCCCCCCTTCCCGTAAATGGCGATCTGTTTGATTTGTTTACTCATACACTCTTACCTCATTTTGTAGTAGTAGGCTCGGAGCTTATCCAACGCCTCGTCGATGGGAAGGCCGATCTCAAAGACCGATATTCCCTGTAACTCCAGCGCTCGCTTCGCCCCGGGTCCGGCCCTGCTCACCAGCACAGCCCGGCAGTCGTCGAGCAGGGCGATGTTTTTCGCCATCGCCCCGTCGTCGTGGGAGCCGCCGCCGCAAACCGGGGCGGTCTCCCGTTTTTCCATGAAGCGGTATCCGCTCTCATCCAGTTCCACTATATAGAAAGCGGAAGCCCTGCCGAAGTGTTCGTTGATTATCTTGCCGTCAGTCGTGGCGGCGGCGATTCGGATACTCATTTCACATCACTTGCGTTTCGGCCGGAATCCGTCACCGTGTCGGGCACGTCGTCAAAGAACGCGAAGCTGTTTTGCTGCAAAGCGTCCACATCCACGTTGGCGTCGAGCATCTCGACCTCCTGTAACTTCTTCGCCGTGATGCCGAACGCCTCATACGCGCCGCTGACCGACGGAATGTAATTGTAGGTCTTGAGCACCGCCGCGTTGGACTCGGCATCGCCGGCGACATAGTTCTTTTCCACCTGGATTCTGGTGGCTTCGTCGGGGTTTTCAGCAACCCAGGCGCTTGCGCGCTGCATGGCTCTTGTGTATTTGGCGGCGATGTCGGGGCGCTCGGCCGCGATATTTTCACGCACATAGGCCGAGCAGCAATACTGGTCTTTGTAAGGCTCGTCCCGGGAAGAATCGTACAGGATGTCGAGGTCAAGCTGCACCGCCGCGAGATAAGCTGTCGGGTCGTTGGCGGCTATGGCGTCAATCGCGCCTTTTTCCAGCGCCGCCGGAAGCTCGGCGTTGGTAAACACAAGGAACTCGACCTCCATATTCTGCACGTTCACACCGACGCCGTTGTCCGCGAGCACCCTCTTGGCGAAGATGATGGGGCTGCTGGTGAGGCTGGGAACGCCGATACGCTTGCCGCGCAGATCGATTGCGGTATTGATGCCTGAATCCCCCGGAACCAGTATCTTGTCGCAGCCTGTGTGAAGCCCTGTGGTGATCTTGATGGGCAGCCCGTTGGACAGCGGCTGCACCAGCGAGGCCAGAAGCCCGAAGCCCGCTTCCGTCTTTCCGGCGGTGACCGCGTCGTTGGCCGTGCCGGGCGCCAGCAGAATCAGCTCTACGGTTAAGCCCTCCTCTTCAAAAAAGCCATTTTCATACGCGATATGCACCGGCGCTTCGCATAAGCTGCCGGAGTAGCCGACCTTGAGGACATAACCGTCGTTTTCGGGCGCTGTATTTTCAGATTCGGACGAAGTGTTTTGCGCCGAATCTCCAGCGGCGGCTAACGAGGACGGAGCCGCACTGGATGCGGGCGCTGCCGTTTGCTGTCCGCAGCCGGAAAACACCAATGCCAGCGACAGCAGTGTAATCAGGATCATTGTTACTTTGCGTTTCATGCTTCATTCTCCTATCATAAAAAGTAATTTGGCTCTTCGATTTTGCCGGCGAAATCCAAAATTTCGAGAATTTTGGAGCGTAGGGACAAAAACTCGGGGTTGTTTCTGGCTCTCGGGCGGAACAGCTTCACGTCGATACTGCGCTCGATCTTTGCGGGGCGGGGCGTCATTACAATAACCCGGTCGGAGAGGTAGATCGCCTCGTCGACGTCGTGCGTCACCATAATCATGGTGGTTCCGCGCTCCCGCCAAATGCGGATCAGCTCATCCTGCATATTCATGCGGGTGAACGCGTCCAGCGCGCCGAGCGGTTCGTCCAGCAGCAGCACCTTCGGGTGGTTCACCAGCGCCCGCGCCAGTGACGCGCGCTGCGCCATACCCCCTGAAAGCTGATGCGGAAAGGCTTTCGCGAAGTCCGACAGCCCCACGAGCCCGAGAAACTCCCCGACCTCCTGTTCCGATTGCCGGTATGTACCGCGCGCTTTTAACCCAAACGCGATGTTGTCGCGGATACTCAGCCACGGGAACAGAGTGGGATCCTGGAACACAAGCCCCCGCTCATAGGACGGCTCCCGGATCGGCTCGCTGTCCAGATACAGCGTACCGGAGGTCGCCGTATCCAGCCCCGCGATCAGCCGCAGCAGCGTCGACTTGCCGCAGCCGGACGGGCCAATCAGCGAGACAAACTCGCCCGCGTTTATGGTCAGGTTCACCCCGTTCAAGGCGGTTACATCCTCCGCGTCCTGTTGCGGGAATACCTTGACGGCATTTTCGACCTTGATTTCGCCTACCATTTGACGACCCCCTTCTGCCACACGAGCACATGGTCGCGCACCTTGAACAGCAGTGTTACGAGGACGGAAAAGGTAACCGCTATGATGATAAGCCCGGTATAGACATTCGCGTAAGAGAGCATTTCCCGCTGCCAGTTGATGTACCAGCCGATGCCGTTCTTGACGCCGATCATCTCCGCTGTCATCAGCGTGATGAAGGAGGCGCATGTGCCGTTAAACAGCCCCAGAAACATGTGCGGCATGGCGGCAGGGATGCCCAC
>JAITVU010000427.1 GCA_031285645.1 Oscillospiraceae bacterium
CACAGCGGCGCTGTGTTATACTCTAAAGTCCTGATAATATATGAATTGCCGGCTCTTCGCACCACTTGCGCCCAAATTTTCACCTGTCTTATTTTTTATGCTTGCGCTTGAACCTATACATTCTCTCATCAGCCAGGCTCAAAATGGAACCAGCGGACAGCTTGTTGCCGGGTGTCACTTCCACAATTCCGTAACTGATGCTGCATCTGTAACCTAAATTTTTCTTCCGGCAAGATTCTATAAAAACATCCCGCATCTCGCGCATGCGTGCCTGCACGTCGCCGGCTGTGGCGTCGGGAATCAACATCATGAACTCATCGCCGCCCAAACGGCAGACAATCGCGTTTTCCGAGTAGGCATTCAGGTAATTTGCCGCGTTTATCAGATATTTATCGCCTTCGGAATGGCCGAAACTGTCGTTGACATATTTGAGATTGTCCAAATCGGCAAAACAAAGAACGAAGTGCCTTCCCTCATCCAGCCATTTATGAAACAACTGCATCCCCGAAAAACGGTTATGCAGTTTTGTCAGGTCGTCCTGATAAGCATGATGCTCAAGTTTCTTGACGCGTTCCCTGTCCGCGCTGACATCGTTAACAACAAAGGCCTTCGCTTCCATTCCCTGAAAATGCAGCGAATAAAAATCAACGGACAGATATCCTTTGTTTTCTCCCGAAGCGCGCGCTACCTCCAGATCGAATCTGCCGGGGACGCCCATATCCGTCTCGTCCGCCAGGCGCATCAACTCAAGGATCGTCGACTCATCCGCCTCCATGGCGGCTTTATTGCGATACAATATCTCACCGGACGCCCGGCCAACCACAATAATCTGCTGTGGAATATTGAAAGTAATGTTTGTCAGCAGGCTGTTGCTGTGCTCAAGGGCCTTTGTTTTTTCATGGCTGATTTCAATTTCCCGTTCGAGCGCGCTTTGCCGGGCATCCAGCTGCATGGTCATGGTGTTGAACGCTTCCGAAAACTCGCCCATAAAATCGATGCGCTGCTTGTAATCCCCTTTCGCCACTTGCTGAGACTGCCATGTCATGTGCTTAAGGCTGGCATGCAAGGATTTAAGCGGCGCCGCCAGTTCATTGCCGGGCGGCGGTAACTCAACGTCCAACTGACCCCTTGAGAGAGCTTTCGCGAGTTCGCGCTGCTCTCCCAAGCGGTTTCCAAAATATATAAGCGCTTCACCAAGCTTTTTGAAATCTTCGTCCAAGTCATCCAAATTCAGTGTCGCCTGAGTTGGATTGTAAAGGATGTCCCTTAAATAATTAAACATTAAATCCGCCGTTTGACTCAAAAAACACACTTCCCCGGCCTGACGGCCTGTTTACATATAATGGATATCCCTCAGCAGACGTCATACCGGCGCACAGGCATCCATTATTATGGTGCCCTTTCGGTTCATAATAATGGATGCGCATTTATATGTTATACCAAAAAGTCCGCCGCGAGTTATGCCTGTCCGGCCTCCGCCGTAACACCTCTGAAGCGGCACACACGGTCGCCGCTGGCCCAGCAGTCTATTTCACGCACATCGTATTTCTGGCCCGTATATGATTCCAGTATTCCTGAAATAAAGCCTTCGTCATATGTGCAGACGTTTTCATTTGTAATCGGCAATCCGCTGCAGTCCAGATCCTGTCCGACCGTCAGGATGATTTCTCCCGTCTGCGGGTCATATTTTTCCATGCGCAAAACCCCGATCTTCAGTTCCTTAAGCTTTTCGCGCAGCTGAGACAAAAACGTTTCAAAGTCGGCGTCCAAATCAAGGACATTCTTCGCCAGTTCACTGCCGGCAAGATAACCCGCCTTAATAAAATATGTATTGGCTTTTTCAGTCCCGAACTCACGGCTCAGAACATCCAGCATTGTATACTGCATCAGGCGGTAAACAAGAACGGGCATTTCCTCGCCCAGATCGCCGCGGCCATCTTTGATGTCGCCCAGGTTTTCCCATTTAAAAACACTGTGTGTATCATTGGACATAAAAACATTATCCATTTTTTTACACCTGCCAATCTTTTAACTGTATACTAAATATAGCACAATGATGGGGAAAAATCAATAAAAGAAGACAAGCGGGGGTTTTTAAGAAAAATCTTGTTTTTATCATGTTTTTGGGCTAGAATGATTATAAACAGAAAAAGCAACGAATCACTGCAATCCTGCAGGTATTGGCCTATACCTGCTGTAGACGGCATATCCACGCGAAGCGTGGCAGCGGGCTTTGGTTACTGTGGTTTAAAACCTGTATGACTGTCTATACAGTGCGCAACTCTGATTTCAACAACGTTTTTATTATCCGCGCACTGAAATATCACAGCACATTATTCCCTGTGCGCGGTGAAAAGTGAAAGGAGTCGCTACTTTATGAAAATGTTGACGGCGACGACAGAGGAAATTGACGATACCACACGTGCCGTTGAAGATATTCTGTCCCAACTCGACCTTGAGTCGAATCTGCTCGCCCATTCGGTGGGCATCATGACGTGTTACAATGAATTTATAGAAAGCGGCGTTGTCAAAGCCGTCTGTGAGGCGCTGCCCTTTGATGTTGTGGGCTGCACGACGCTCGGTAACGGCTCGGGCGGGCAATCCGGCTTGCTGATGCTTTGCCTCACCGTCCTGACGGCGGACGATGTTTTTTTCTCAACCGCCATGTCTTCTTCGATGGCGGTTGAACTCAACGGGCCTGTCACGGACGCTTTCAGGCGCGCGCAGGCGGGACTCAACGAAAAGCCCGCGCTTATCATACCCTTTGCGCCGCTGATCCTTCAGGTGGGCGGCGAACTGATATTCAACGAGCTGAACGCGCTTTCCGACGGTGTTCCGCTCTTCGGCACCATCGCCTGCGATCACACGGAGGGGGTCGGGCAATCGTATACCATACATAACGGTGTCTGCACTAAAGACTGTTTGTCCCTGCTCCTGATTTCGGGCAATATTCACCCCCGTTTTTTTGTGGCGTCGATTTCAGAAAATAAGATTCAGAAGCAAAAAGCCATTATCACCGACTCGACCGGCAATCTTGTCCGCAAGGTCAACGATATGACTTTTATAAAATACATGGCGACGCTCGGGATCAGCCGAGGCGACGGGATCGAGGGGATGAACGCCGTGCCGATCGTTGTCGATTACAACGACGATACAACGCCTGTAACAAGGGCCATTTACATGCTGACGCCCGAGGGCTACGCCATTTGCGGCGGTGCTATGCCCGAAGGCGCGACGCTCGCCATCGGTTCGCTTGATTATGACAATGTGCTCGAAACAGTTAAAGCCATTCTTAAATCGGCGCTGGCGCATAAGCCCATTAACGGCCTTCTCATGTTCCCTTGCTTGTCGCGCTATCTTGTGTTGGGGCTGGACGCGCTGGATGAGCTGGATGCAATATCTGACTGTATTGGTGAAAACATTCCGTATCAGGCCGCATATTCCGGTGGCGAAATATGCCCTGTATACGACAACAAAGGGCATGTGTTCAATCGTTTCCACAACTTTACATGCCCGGTCTGCATCTTTTAGCGCTCTATTCAGCTCAGTTTTTTATTCTATATGAGGCTGTTGTAATACAACCGAACGGCCCTGTTTGGCCGGTGTTTTGGAAGGAGGGGTGGTTTATCCCGCGGCAATGTGGATAAACCGTGGATACATATGCCTGAACAAGAGGTTCAAACTGCGGCGCTCCAGTTGGAGATTAAAAGGCTCAATCGCCAGCTTGACAGACTCAAGGGCGTCATGACGCGCTATCAGTCCACCGAAGCGGCAAAATCCAACATTCAGGCGGTCATGTCGGCCGAACAGCAGAAAACCGATAAGTTCATGAATCTGCTTTTGGAAAACAGTCCTGATATTATCCTGCTCTGCGATGAAAACGGGCGCCTTGTTTACTGCACAAACGCGTTTTTAAAGCGCGCGCATATCAAAAGTTTCGGTCTCATCAATGGGCGCCATTATTACGATGTTTTTGACAGCTGGCTGTCGGACAAGCAGCTGAGCAACGTAAAAACGCTTTTCCAAAACACATTTTCAAACAGGAGCCGCGCCGTCATCAGCACCGTTCTTGATATCGGGTCCAACGGTGATCCGCGCCACTACACCATCGACTTAATCCCGATGTGCGACGATTTTGGCAATCCCGAAGGCATGATGGCGCACTTCCATGACTTAACCGAAGTGCTGGCGGCCAAGGAACAGGCCGAACAGGCCAATCGCGCCAAGTCTGATTTTCTCGCCAATATGTCGCACGAAATGCGCACGCCGATGAACGCCGTTATTGGCATGACAAGCATTGCGAAGAGCACGGCGGATGTAGAGCGGAAGGATTATTGCCTCAACAAGATCGAGGATGCGTCCACGCATTTGCTTGGCGTCATCAACGATATTTTGGACATGTCCAAAATTGAGGCGAACAAATTCGAACTGTCAAGCGCCGAATTCGATCTTGAAAAGATGCTGATTACCGTTACAAATGTGCTCACTTTTCGCGCGGATGAGAAAAAACAGGATCTCATTGTCAGGATTGACCCGGATTTGCCGCGATATATCATCTCGGACGAGCAACGCATATCCCAGGTGATCACGAACCTGCTCTCCAACGCCATCAAATTCACGCCGGAAAACGGCTCCGTCTCCCTGTCGGTCAGTAAAACGGATGACGACGATGATTTTTGCGCATTGCGCATTGACGTCACCGACAACGGGATCGGCATTTCGCCGGAAAACCAGAAAAAGCTCTTTCGTTCATTCGCCCAGGCTGATGGGAGCATTTCCCGCCGCTTTGGCGGTACCGGGCTGGGGCTGGCTATTTCAAAGCGCATTGTCGAGATGATGGGCGGATCAATATGGGTGGAATCCGAAGTCGGCGTTGGCTCGACCTTCTCCTTTACGCTCAAAGTGAGGAAAGGCGGGCGCCGGAGTGACAACGCGCTGCGCGGCGGCGTCGGTAAACACAACCTGCGTATTCTGGCTGTTGACGACAGCGCCGACGTCAGGGACTATTTTACTGAAATGTCCCGCAGCGCGGGCTTTCAATGTGATGTGGCGTCGAGCGGTTTCGAAGCCGCGGACCTGCTTGATAACAATGACGCGCCGGTTTACAATATAGTTTTTGTCGACTATAAAATGCCGGATATGGACGGTATTGAACTGACACACCTGATCAAACGCCGGTATCCGGGTCTTTCCGTGGTTATTATGGCAGCCGCGGCCGAGTGGGGCGATATTGAAGATGAAGCCAAAAAAGCCGGGGTTGACCGCTTTATCCCCAAACCCCTGTTCAGCTCTGTTATTATGGACTGTATGAATACCTGCCTCGTTGCCGGACACGCTGAGCCATCCTCCCCGGTTTCTGAGAACGGCGGCGCTTTTTTCTCCGGCAAACGCATACTCCTTGTTGAGGACATAGAAATAAACCGCGAAATCGTCATCACGCTTCTCGAATACACCGGCGTCGGCATCGACTGCGCCGAAAACGGCGTTCAGGCCGTTGAGAAGTTTTCAGCGGCGCCCGACGCGTATGACGCCATTCTAATGGACATCCACATGCCTGAAATGGATGGTTATGAGGCAACCGAAACGATTCGCCGCATCGGCACATCCAAGGCCCAAAACATCCCTATAATTGCCATGACGGCCAATGTGTTCCGGGAAGATATTGAAAAATGCCTGGCTGTCGGCATGAACAGCCATGTCGGTAAACCTCTGGACATAGAGGAAGTCGTACTCAAATTGCGCCAATACATCTTTTAAGAACCCGTAAATACGCCGGGAATTTTAGCCGCTCTTCTGTCTCACATGTCAGCCGATTACTATGAAGCTTATGATCCCGCGCAATCTATAGGCTAAAGGAGTGGGGAGCGCTCGATGACGCGTTTTCGCTGTCGGAAATGTAAACCGGCATCAAAAACGCGGTTCTTGAAGAAGACCGGTACTGTTTTTTCCCTCGGTATCCATCGGTACCTATCCCCGCTTATGGTGTTTAGTATTACGGCGTGATTTAAGTGCTTTGATTTCAAACTTTAGAACGTAATCATTTAAAATTGTTTGATCAGATAACTTGTTTTTTGATAGCGCATAAAAAGAAGAGCGGCTATGCCGCTCTTCTTTTTTTATTTCTCATAAATGCTTATTTTAACATTGCTTTAGCTTTGCTCACAATATTCTCCGGAGTCAGGCCATAGTGCTGCATAAGCTCCTTAACGTCATGCGCGGACTGGCCGAATTGATCGTCCACGGCGACATAGTCCATCGGTATTGCCATACCGCGCATCGCCATGGCTGTGCGGGACGCGAGGCCGCCGATATAGGTATGCTCCTCCGCCGTGACAACAGCCTTAACAGCGCCGGCTATTTTCTGCACGCCCGCCACATCAAAGGGCTTCATGGTTGAAACATTGACAACCTGGGCTGAAACGCCGTCTTTTTCAAGCATCTCCGCGGCTTTCATCGCGGCTTCCACCATGGTGCCGTGGGCTAATATCGCCACGTCTTTACCTTCTTTGAGAACGCGGACTTTGCCGATCTCAAAGCTTGTGTTCTCATCGGTATAATCCGGCACATCGTTGCGCACGACGCGGATATAAACAGGACCCTCATGCGCGGCGGCGGCGCGCACGGCTTTGCGCGTTTCGTTTGAATCGCAGGGCGTCAATACGGTCATGTTCGGAATAGCGCTCATAATCGCCACATCCTCGATCGCCTGATGTGTCGAGCCATCGCCAAAATCGGAAAGGCCGGACGATGAGCCGCAAACTTTAACATTGAGTTCGCCGATTGAAACGGTCTGGCGCAGCTGGTCATAGGCGCGGCCGGACGCGAAAACGGCAAAGGTGCTGGCAAAAGCGATCTTGCCGCCCGCGGCGAGTCCGGCGGCCGTGGACATCATGTTCTGTTCGGCAATGCCCATCTCAAAATACCGCTCCGGATACGCTTCCTGAAAGAGGGCCGACATTGTGGATTTACCGAGGTCGGCTTCAAGCACAACCACATTGGGATTTTCTTTTCCGAGCTCGACAAGCGTCTCTCCATATGCAAGACGCTGGCTTTGTGTTTTAGACATATTAATTCCTCCCCTACTAGTTTAAGGACGCGATTGTCGCATCCAATTCGACCAGCGCCTGGTCATACTGTTCTTTTGTCATTGGTCCGTTATGGAAGCCCACAACATTTTCGGCAAAAGAGATGCCCTTGCCCTTAACTGTCTTCGCAATGATCACAGTGGGTTTACCCTTTACTGTGTCCGCTTCGTCGAAGGCAGCCAGGATGGCCTCAATGTCGTGTCCGTCTATCTCAATGACGTGCCAGCCGAAACTTGCCCATTTCTCGGGCAGAGGGTTTGT
>JAITVU010000052.1 GCA_031285645.1 Oscillospiraceae bacterium
TGCCGCGCTTGGCGAGGTTCAGGCGCAGCATATCGGCGCCGCTTTGCAGAAGTGAGGAAAAATCCAGCTTCCGCCTGTCTGCATTTTGGCCGCTTTCGCTCATGGAGGCCAGCGTCAGCATACCGCCCACCATGCGGGACATACGCATGATCTCGCTTTGGGCGCTTTTCAGCAGTTCTCCCGCTTCCGGGTCGTTCACCGCCGCGCCCATGTCCTCCAAAATCTCCATCACCGTCTGCACGTTGACGGAGGTGACCGTCAAAGGTGTCCGCATCTCGTGGGAAGCGTTGGCGAGGAACTCGGTTTTCATGCGGCTGCCCTGTGCCAGTACGGCGTTCTGTTCGTCCAGCTTTTTCTGCTGTGCCCGGTAAAGCCGTACCTGCGCCGACATAGTAGCGCCCAAGGCGGCGCAAACTATAACCAAATCCATAAGGTTGCTGATGAAATAGTTTTTTTCAGATGGAAACACTTTTATATATTCCGGGTGCGCGTAAGCGAAGATATACAGGCCGGAGTACAGGATAATTTCAAGAGATGTGACAATCAGCGCGGTTTTGCCTTCCAGCATGAACACGGTAAAGACAACGGCGAACACCCGGAAAGCGCGAATACCTCCGTGATAACCACCCATGGTGAAAAAAAGGTATGGGAACAGGAAAAAGAAAGACCCGGCAATGAATATGAGATGGCATAAGCGGGTGCGCCCGCTTTTTGTGGCGTAGACCAGCAGGGCGAAGCAAAACGCCGCCGCCGCGAAATCTACAATGACGCTGACTATTGCCAGCCCCGACGCGAAATTGATGACGCCGATGACAACACAGAAAATGG
Source organism: Oscillospiraceae bacterium (assembly GCA_031285645.1). Taxonomy (GTDB): domain Bacteria; phylum Bacillota; class Clostridia; order Oscillospirales; family Ruminococcaceae; genus WRAV01. The sequence goes on from JAITVU010000052.1 coordinate 829, forward strand.
CGCTTGCCAGTACCAGCACGTTAAACAACCTGACGCGAAGATCGAGCCGCGCGGAGAAGTATGTATCAATAAACCGGCGCAGTATGGACATCAGAACATCCCCCTTTCGTTTTGAGCTTTTATTTGCGTCTGTTCGCAGGGACCGTTATAGGGGCGTGCTTCGCCGATAACGGTGTTTTGCGCCATGATGATTTTCTTCTCGCCGTTTGAGAAGTGATGGACAAACAGGCGGAAGCCTTTGAGGTACGTGTCCCAAAGAAATTCGTCACCCGCGTCCCAATCCTCTATGAACTTTACCGTGTGAGGCTCCCTGGAATGTTTTGCCTCTATCTGCGACATTTCACTCACCGCCGTGACAGTAAGCCCGGTCGATTCTTCACGAAGCTGGGTGTATAGCATGCCTTCATAAACTATGCCGCGATATTCTTTTTCGTCGATAACCGCCCATATATGCACTTCACCGCCTATATCGTCCGGTGTGACCTCCACAAGACGCGCCCCGGTTTCCATTTTGGGCCAAAACATAAAATCACCTCGCATTGATTAGAAATGACGCACGCATAAAAATAAAAACGCCATGCCTATTTCTGAGCATAGCGTTTTTTTATTTTTCTTTGCACACCCGATTCGGGGGGTTTTTAGTTACTTTGCTTTTTATCCTCGCCGAATCGCGTCCTCAAATATTTTTATGAGATAGCCATATTCCGAATACTGCCCGTCCGACGCTTTTACAAGCGCGTCGCGGACATAGGCGGCGCTGTCTTTCAGCAGGGTTTTGTCCATACGGAAACCGTGCCCTTCCGCAAATTGCGCTGCGAATGTAATTACCGTCCGAGTGTTTCCCTCTCGGAATGGATGCGTCTGCCAAAGTGCGGCAATCAGTTTTGCAAATGTCACAGCGGTTTCGTGCGCATCCAGCCGTGACCAATCAATGCCGTTCAGTTCCTTGATAACAGCCTTGCCGACGCGTTCGATCTCGTCCGGCTGTGAATAGCGAATGGTATCACCGCCAAGCACACGCTCGCCTTTAACAATCGGAACATTACGGATGGTTCCAGCCCACTCGTATATGTCCCCAAAGATATGCTTGTGGATCGCTAGTAAACGCAAAAAATCAAACGGCAGCGATTGTACAGCGCCGTCTACGACCAACAGCTTAATGCTGGTGATGTCAGCCTCGGCACGTTCAAGCGCGCCGGCGTCTTTAATGCCTAACAGATTTTTTAAGACTGGTACATCTTCATAAAGATACGGGTCGCGCATTGGCAGTCTTATATCGGTTAATGGTCAGTTCCAGCACTTCTGAGATTTCGCGCTTGCCGTCAACATAATCGCGCATCAGCGCCATCGTTTCCGCACTCGGCTCTGGAGCGTCAAGAGTGGATAACGCTATCGCGTCGCTGACATATTTTTCACGCTGAAGTTTAGTCGTTCCTTTTACTGAGTAATCCTTTGCCATATACTCACCTCACGGATTTGATACATAATAGTATCACGTTTTTGAAAACGCTATTATTTATTCTCTAAAATTTTATCGAGCTCCGGCCGGGAGGATACGTCCAATTTCTGGTACACGGTTTTCAGATAGCTCTTTGCCGTGTTGGGCGAGATACACAGTTCTTTGGCAATTTGCGGGATTGAAAAATGCCGTGTCGCCAGCTTTGCCACTTCGTACTCCCGTTCCGTCAGATCGAAAGGGAGCGACGGGTACAATTTGCGAAGGATTGCCGCCTTGCCCGCCTCGTGCTTTTTAGCGAGGGCGGTAATCTCGTTCAGCGCGGCAGCCGGGCAGTTGTCATTCAAAAGCGAACCCAGCAGCGAATGGTTTTCCGCGAACGGCATATACAACAAATCGGGCAGGGTCATGTCAAGGGCGCTTTTCAACGCGGCGGCGGCTTTGGTTGTTTCGCCCTGCGCCCGGTAAGCGGCGGCGGTGAGTATATTGGCGTAAATAGACGCCATTCGGCAGCGGAGCGCGTCCGCCAGCGCAAGTGCCTCGTCCT
>JAITVU010000060.1 GCA_031285645.1 Oscillospiraceae bacterium
CTGGCGCTTGAAGAGTATGCACTCACCGTTCTGAAGCGTGATCTCATTATGCTCTGGCGCAACGCGCCGTCCGTCATCATTGGCCGCAACCAAAACGCGGCTGAGGAACTCGACATGGATTACATACGCGAAAACGCCATTCCCGTTATCCGCAGGCAATCGGGTGGCGGCGCTGTTTTCCACGATCTCGGCAACATCAACTACACGCTTATCCACTTAATGGGCCGCGATGATTTCAGCAACTACGGCAAGTTCACGGCGCCTGTGTGCGACTTCCTGCGCGGTCTCGGCGTCGACGCCCGGCTTGAAGGGCGCAATGACCTTGTCATCGGCGGCATGAAATTTTCCGGCAACGCGCAGGCGGCGAAAAACGGGCGCATCATGCATCACGGCACCATCCTGTTCGACGCCGACGTCGCAAGGCTGGCAAAAGCGCTCAAACCCAGGGCGGCCAAGATCGAGAGCAAGGGTGTGAAATCCGTGAGCGCGCGGGTCACAAATGCGGCGCGACACCTGCCCAAACCCATGAGCGTCGACACATTCTTTTCACGCCTCGCCCTTTATTTTCAAAACAGCGACCTTTGTACAGGTCTCTATGAACTGACGGATGCGGACATAAAGGGCGTTCAAAAGCTTGTGGCCGAGAAATACAGCCAATGGGCGTGGAACATCGGGCAATCGCCGCCCTATGACTTTGAAAAAACAGCGCGCTTCCCTTATGGAATCGTGGATATACGCTTGCGCGTGTCACGGGGAATTATTGAGCAAATGCATATCCTCGGCGATTTTTTCGGCATTCTCGAAGTCACGGAGCTGTCAGGGCGGCTTCAGGGCGTACGCCACAGCCGCGAGGCTATAGCCGATGCCCTGACAGGGATTTCAATCAGCGATTATATCCACGGCATGACGCGGGAAGCCTTTCTCGACCTGATCGTTTAATACAGCGCCCATCAATGCTCACGGTTAAACAAATAAGCACCCCGTCTTGAAGCATCCCTTTTGTGGAAGGATGCCTCACGGCGGGGCGCTTCCACGCGCAGCCGGTGCTGCGGCGCCCGCGTGTAATTAATACTAAATACCGTTAAAAGAGCGATAAAGACTTCGCTCGATTTTATCTGCATTTTAATCGGCGTTTAGCATAATCTGTTTAAGTGTGACGCCGCTGTAGTAATTCTCGAGAATCTGATCAAAGGTATACCCCTGCCGCGCCAGAAAATCCGCGCCGTACTGGGAGAGGCCCACGCCGTGGCCGTGACCGTAAACGGCGAAGCTGAACCCCTGGTCCGTGTAGAAGATATCCATATTGTGACTGCGCAGGCCGAACAGGGTCCTGATATCCTTGCCGTGCAAGAGGACGCCGCCCACATCGATTTCGGTGATATACCCGGAATCCGAGCGCACAATGTCGGAAAACCAGCCACCCGGCTTCCCGGATAAATCCATGGACGGGTAAGCGCCGAGCAAAGCGCTTTTCACCTCGTCCGCACTCAGGTTTACCCTCGTTTCGTAGTCGGGCGCCAAATAATCTCCCACGCTCTCCGCCGGAAGCAGGTAGTCCGCGCGGCCGCTCCAGACGTTTTCGGCCGCCTCCGTCATACCCGCCGACATGGCGTGATACGCGGCCACGATGGGTTCATCTTCATATTCCATTATGTAGGGCAGCACACTGTCGGCGGCTTCGCAAATCTTATTCCAGTGCGCGTCGGCGTAGGGCTCCCCGTAAAAAGCCTTGACCCGCTCCTCAGTTGAGTATACAAGCATATTCGCGGGATCGGCGGAGAAATCAGCGCCTTTGAGCGCCGGGTCGGGATTTTTTTGCTGGGTGTAATGCTGGTGAAGCGCATATGTGTGGGCCGCCACGGCTTGCGCCTTGAGCGCCTCCATATGGAAAGACACCGGCATTTCCGAAGCCACGGCTCCCCTGACATAATCGCGCAGCGATACGTCATTCACCTTGCCGGTGCTCTCATCGAGAATCCGAAAAGACAAGACGCCGTTTTCCGTGCCGGCTGTTTGCCGCGCCGCGTTCTCATTCTCCGCCGGCAGCTCGGGCGCCTGAACGGCGGGCATCTTCTCACTTTCCCCGTCCTGCTCCGGTACATCTGTATCCTGTATGACAGGAGACGATATGATGGGTGTGTGGATAACAGCCTCGTTTTCAGGCGGGCCCATATCCCTCATATTGATCGCGATCATGGGTATGATCAACAGTGCCAAAGCGAAAATTGCAATATACAGTGCGGCGGCCTTCATGTTTCTTCCTCCTTTATTCGTTTCGCATTTCTGAAAACCCTTTATCTGAGCAGAAATATTGACTTTTATGTTCAACTGTTATATAATAGGACTTCAACTATTATGAAAGTAAACGCATGAGTTAATTCTTTTTGGAAGGGGCGTTGTTATGTCCGAGAATGGAAGGAAATACGATCCGGACAAGGATATTACATTTCTATGCGCGGAAAGCCGCAAGTATAACACTATTGAGCCCGGCGATTACAGGCGCTATTCCGTTAAGCGCGGACTGCGCAACGACGACGGCAGCGGCGTCATGGCCGGACTCACTAAAATATGCAATGTACACGGCTATGTTATGGATGAGGGCGAGAAGGCCGCTGTTGAAGGCAAGCTGATTTATCGCGGCGTCGACCTCGAGGACATTGTCAACGCCTGTATCGATGAGAACCGCTTCGGCTATGAAGAAGTCGCCTGGCTGCTTTTATACGGCAAGCTGCCCACACAACACCAGCTCGACGTATTCAACCGCGCCTTGGCGCGCCAGCGCGAACTGCCCGGCACCTTTGTCGACGACATCATCATCAAAGCGCCCAGCGCCAATATCATGAACGTCCTGCAGCGGGCCACGCTCGCCCTCTATACCTATGACGAGGATCCTGACGGCCTGACGCTTGAAAATATTATGCGGCAGTCGATTTCACTCATCGCTAAAATGCCCTCTATGATGGTGGCGGCCTATCAGGTGAAGCGCCGTACATATGACCATAAAAGCATGTATTTCCATCACCCGAAGCGGGAATATACCGTCGCTCAGAACATCCTGCGCACCATGCGCTCCGATAAGCAGTTCACGGACGAGGAAGCAAAAATGCTTGACCTGTGCCTGATTCTCCACGCTGAACACGGCGGCGGCAACAACTCTACTTTTGCCACGCGCGTCCTCACATCCACGGCCACGGACACCTACTCGGCCGTCTCGGCCGGGATCGGCTCGCTCAAGGGCCCCCGTCACGGCGGCGCGAACGCCAAAGTCATGGAGATGATGGAGCACATAAAAGCCAACGTCTCCAACTGGGAAGATGAGACCGAAATAGTACGCTTTATAGAAAAACTCTTTGATAAACAGGCCGGGGACGGCTCCGGCCTCATCTACGGCATGGGGCACGCTGTTTATACTTTGAGCGATCCGCGCGCCAGGCTTCTGAAAAAATACGCGGAGAGAATGGTGGCCGGTACTGAGTTTGAAGCGGAATACAGGCTGCTTGAGCGCGTCGAAAAACTTTCGCCCGCTGTATTCCGCAGCAAAA
>JAITVU010000075.1 GCA_031285645.1 Oscillospiraceae bacterium
CGGACGGTGGAATGTTTGTTTTTCCAATATGGATATCGGATAGATGAAGGACCCTGAAAACAGCCATTTTTTGAATCTCCTGTCGCAGAATTTATAGCAAAAGTAAATATTAACCAGAATGCTATTATTTACTTTTCGCCGCTATGTATCAGGAATCGACTGCTTTCATAGTACCATGAGATAATTGCCAATTACAAGATATACAGGAAAAAAAACCCGGAAACGCCATGGCGTTTCCGGGTTTTTGTATTTATTTGAGGCAGCGCGCCATCCGTTTGGAGATTGGACGACGACAGACCGTTACGCGTTCTCCCGCAATACACTCACCCGGGATGAAATATAGGACTGAACGTCCGCCCTGTCAATTTCAAGCGCGACGGACAGCTCACCGTACAAAAGCTCCTCGGCCCTGCGCATAAAGCGCTCATCAACAGTGCCGAATTTGCGCTTATTTTCTTCCGCTTCCTGCTTTTTCGCGTATATTGACATCGTCAATATAATTAAATCCATACAGTCGTAGGTGCTGATTAGTTCTTTATAATGCTCCGTCAGCTCGCTGTTGGCCTTGCCGTGAAACGGCTCAGCCTGAATGGACGGTATTGTATCAATGAGCCTTTCCGCTTCCTCCTTGGATATAATGGGCCGCATAAAGACTTTCCCGTTGTCAACGGGCGTGCGGATGATGCATTCCTGGAAAATCGGGCTCAATGTGTAGTAAAGCCTGTTTTCCGCCGTATCCGGCACACTCTGGGCCGAGATATCCGTTATACGGCATGCCCCCGTATTTTCGTAAAAAACAACATCCCCGACTTGATACATAATGGTACCTCCGTGGCTGAATGGAAGGATGCGCCAAAGGCGGCTCCGACCATGATGTTAATAGGCTTTCCGCACCTTAAGAATCCAACAGGCGACTCCAAGGCGGCAACGCGGGCTGTCCGGCGTAAAGGCCGGGCAGCGTGAAACAACTGTACAGTCAATCCAGTGTGAAATTGCCCGGCAAGCATCACGTGCTGAATACGCCAAAGGCGTGGGATTGACTGTATCATCGGCGCGAAGGCCGCTTACAGCGGTCTGCCGCGGCAAAAGCGCCGCAGGGTTTAAATAAGCCTGAAAGGGTCATTTTAAACCTGCCCGATTATAAAAAAACCATCTTAGAAACCGGACGTCTGTCCGCTAAAACGGTGCGCTGCATTTACATTATACCACATTTTTTCAATAAATGGTAGTCTTGAAAAATTGATGCTTGTAATAAAGCAACTGCCATCTACTTTTTTAATCACCCGATTATATAAACATCCTTGACACCTTTGCGTAATATCTGTAACATGAGTATGGTTCAGAGTTGCCGCCTTTTATAGACGCGCGTCAATACCGATACGACATGAATGCTTTGTGGCGGCGCCGGCGCAGATGTTATGCCCGGCAAAATACAACTAAAGGGGACAGGTATGGATAATTTTAAAACACAGCGGATCTGGCGTAAAATGATGGTGACGGGAATGTTGACCTTTGTGCTGCTGACGGCGGCGGCCTGCGGATCGGGCGATGGGGCGGATTCATCGGGCACACCGGACGTTGACGCGTCGACGTCGGGACAGGAGCCCGGATATTCCCAGGGGGAACCGGGCGGCGCTTCCGCATCCGAAGTGAGGCCCCCCGAGGCCGGCACCGCCCGGGCCCATTTTACAATGAGCTACGGCGAGGAGATGGACGGCACGCTGAACTTCTCTTTCGACTTTCCGGAAGCCTGGACAGTGGAGCCCGACGCTTATATAGGCATGGTCTATAACGGGGATGTTTGGGCCGCACAGGTGGAGATGCCGCCGAAGAGAACGCAGCAGGCTTTTTCGGATACGAACGAGCTGTGGGGTGAAGCGATATCGAGCAAAGACTTAACGGCCGCGGGATATCCGGCGAAAAGCTATGCGATTGAGAGCGGCGCTGAGGGGAGCGATCTTAAAAAAACACAGCACCTTTACTATATTAAGGTTGGCAGTATGGATGACGCCTACGTGTTCATTTTCTTCAATCCGGACATTTCATCGGAATTGACGGAGGCGGGCCTTGAGAAAATTATATCCAGCTTTATGGTGACGGGCGCGTAAGCGCATAAAAGAGCGGACGCGCCAGCCAGAACCGGCCGCGCGAAGCACAAGGTTTTAACGATAATGGCCCCCAGCCTGATAAAGGCTGGAGGCCATTGTGGTTGCCCGGCTTGAAGCGATCGCTGTCGACAGTATATTCAGGCCAGCGCCTGTTTATATGCAAAAAGTAACGCCCCCGGTTTTCCGGGGGCGCGTTTGTGTCCAGCCTCAGGCTGGTGGAGCTGATAACGCGATTCGAACGCGTGACCTCATCCTTACCAAGGATGTGCTCTGCCGACTGAGCTATATCAGCACAAGGGCTGCCCTGTTTTAACCAGCAGCCAACGACAGTTATTATACATTTTTTACCCGAAGCTGTCAATAGTTATTATAGCCCCGTCTGATTCTATCATTCCTTTTGGATAGTTGTGTCATCCACGGTCGGAAGCCTCCTTGAAACGATGAGATACCATATATAACTCCAGGCGCCGCGCAGCACAGCGCCCAGGCACACGCCGATCCATATGCCGTTAAGGCCCAGAGATGTTTTGGAGAGAAAATAGCTCAGGGGAACCCGCAGGGCATTGGAGGTGATGCTGACCACGGAGGGCTCAAGTGTTTTGCCGATCCCTTTGAACGAGCCTGAAGAGACCGATTCCAGACACATGGCGATCTGACAGAAAGAGAGGATGCGCAGATAAGTCGCGCCCATCTCAATAATATGGCTTTCCTTAATGAAAACTGAAAAAAGCAGCGGCGCGGCCAGTGTCAGGAGTAATGTTATAATCACGCCCCATACCAGCATTGTGACGGAGGCGATCTTAAAACAACGCCTGATGCGAAACCATTTGCCCGCGCCGTAGTTTTGTCCCATAAAGGCGGTGAGGGCCGATCCGAAACCGCCGCCGATCAGCCATGAGAGCGACTCGATCTGGGAGCCGACGCGGCTTACGGCAATGGCGTCCGCCCCAAAAGCCGCCACAAAACGCGACGTCACCATGGTCAGGACTGTGAAAAACATGCTCTCAATGCCGATTGGAACACTCCATTTAAGTATTTGGAAAAGCCGCTGTTTATCAGGGGCCGTGCGGAATGAAAAGTGCTCAAACGGGCGGTGTCTGTCAACTTTTATGGCGATGAGCTGCAAAATACACCCAA
>JAITVU010000086.1 GCA_031285645.1 Oscillospiraceae bacterium
ATGTTAAGGTTGTCTGCCGCTTCGTCCCTATCTCTACGGCCGTGCTTTCCCTGTCGGTGAATCCTTTCCCACCGTATCCAGGATATTGTCGTAGGTTTCTCCCACATGCTCGGTCATGATGCGCCCACAGGATTCAAAGTCATGCGCCCGAAAGGCTTTGAGCAAAAGACCGTGATAATAGAGACCCCGCTCGTTGCCCCGGTAATCCACCACGCGCTCCATCGCCATTTTGAGTATGTCCTCAAGAATGCGGTAAGTCTGCGCGATCAGGGAGTTATTCGCGATCCGGCCGATTTCACGGTGGAAATCAAAGTCGGCGCGCGAAAAATCCCGGGCATGGTTGCGGCTCTTTTTCATTCGCTCATAAATCGCGTCGAGCGATTCAATATCCGCGTTGTTGGCGTGGGCGCAGGCGGAGCGGGCCACCGGCCCCTCAATAAAATACCTGAACTCCATAACCTCAATCAGTGTGTTTTCATTCAGGTACATGGCGGGGATCATCCCGTTCATCAAAACGCCGGGGCTGAACGCGCGCACAAAGGTCCCCTCGCCAAACCGTGTTTCCAGAAGGCCCAGCGCCACCAGCTTTTGTACGGCGCTGCGCACTGTGGTCCGGCTGACGCCCATGGCCGCGGAAAGGTCGTTTTCAGACGGCAGCTGGTCGCCCGGCTTCCATTGCTCATTGAAAATCTGTTCCTTGAGCTGGTCAAAGACCTGGTCGCTCACGCTGACGCGCTTGACCTCGCGAAAATCCATATGGGCGCTCCCCCCGAAATAATTAGTTTAAACCCGACCACATGATGTTCTGCGCGTTATACAGGGCCGTTCCCTGAAAAGCGCCTCCTGTATACAGCGCGGACCAGGCGGCAACCATATCCTCGGCGGGATCGATCACCAGCGCGCAGCCCCCGGCTCCCTCATGAAAGTAATGTCCGGGCGTCGTAAGGCAGTCGTTCGCGCTCAGCATATCGAAACCCATGCCGTACCAGCGGTCTTCATACTCGTGCCCCCAGCAGTGATCGGGAATATGTTGCAGCGCATTTGTGGTCATTTTCTCCACGGATTTGCGGCCCAGTATCCTCACAGAATCCAGCCGGCCGTTTCCAAGCATCATATTGCCGAATCGATTCAGATCACGAGCAGTTGAATAAATGCCGCCCCCCGTATCATCGATGTGATCCCAAACAGACGCTTCTTTTACCTTTCCGGGATGCAGGATGCTGTGAACCTCTCTTTCGATATGTTCGACATTATAGGCCGCGCGCAGAGCCATGTCGGGCGTCATGCCAAAATCCGTATCGGCGAGATTAAGCGGCTTTATAATACTGTTCCTGATGTAATCGGTGGCGGGTACGCCGGCGACCGCCGAAACAACGGCGCCGAGCAGGATATAGCCAAATGAGCAATACTGCCACTCGGTTCCCACATCGCGGCGCAAGCCCACAGACAGCCCGGCGGAAATCCAGTCCGTGTTAATGCCGTCCTCTTTCTCTTTTCTCGCGATATGCTCCCATGGCGATACGACATACTTATAGTTAAAGCACCCCGAATCAGGATGCAGTCCCGAGGTATGGGTTAAGAGATGCCAGACTTTAATTCTGTCAAAAGGCGGCGCCTCAAACTGGGGCAAAATATCGGCGACATTACTGTCGAGACGCAGCAGGCCGTCTTCGACCAGCTTCATAATGGCGACAGCGGTAAATGTCTTTGATACCGAGGCGATTCGGAATATCGAATCCGGAAGCATCGGCGCGTCATCGCCGCGAAAACGCAACGCGCCAAGGCTGCCGTGCGCGAACACCTTTCCGCGCCGTGATATACAATAGGACGCGCTTTGTATTTTTTTGTCGGCAATCATTCCCGCAAAAAAGCCGTTTAAGACATCAATGCGCGACGCGTCATAGTCAACGTCGGCGGGACGGCAATCCGTGCGGCCACTGATCACATCCATTTATGATCATCCTTCCCACATCACGGAATTCGGAGCAGGCCGGATGACCACGCGCCGGACACCTTCAATTCGTTTCATGAACACGTCGGCCCTTTCCGCAACCCGGATGTGATCAATACTTCGTATCGTAATCCCAGGGCGTGCCGCCCGCCAGACAGCCGCCGTCAATATGAACCATCATGCCGCTCATATAACTCGACGCGTCGGACGCCAGCATGACAGTGACGCCTACAAGCTCTTCGGGCGTGCCGGGGCGCTGCATGGCTATGCGCTCCTTGAGGTATTTGCTGCGTTCGGGATGATCCCATGTCACGGTTGTGAGCGGTGTGAGAATATGGCCCGGCGCCAGCGCGTTCGCGCGAATGCCGTACTGCGCCCACTCCACCGCCATAGAGCGCGTCAGGGCCGAAACACCGCTCTTGGACGCGCCGTAAACACTGCAGCCGCCCAGCATGGCCACGGAATTGTGGGACGCCATGTTGATGATATTGCCTTTGCCGGCCTTCATCATGTGTTTCGCCACATCCTGTGAGAGGAAATAAAGGCCTTTAAGATTGATATCCATGATGCGGTCGTACGTTTCCTCCTCCACATCGAGGAAGCCTTCGCGCTTGTTGATACCGGCACAGTTGATCAGAACGTCTATGCGGCCGAAATCAGCGATAATTTTCTCCACGCAGCTATGTATGGAATCCAGCTTCATAACATTCATTTCATAAGATTTGGCGCTGTCGCCCGCATCCTTGATTGCCTTTTCGACCACAGCAAGGCGGTCCAAAGCGATATCACAGAGCGCCATCTCGCCGCCCGCGCCCGCCAGGCCCTTTGCCAGCACTTCGCCGATTCCCCCGGCGGCCCCGGTTAAAAGGATGACCTTGTTTTCCAGTGAGAACATTTTTTCAAGGTTTTTACCGATTGCCAAAGCATGCATCCCCTTTCGATTTCCGTGTTTATTGTCGTAAAGTTGTATGCCGTATACCTGTATGACAGGTAATGGTTCAATTATATCACTTAATCATATAATGTAAAGATGTTCCGGAGATTTTTTTGTGAAAAAAGTATTTTCTTTTAAAATAGTTGATTATATTGACAATTATTTAAGAAAATATGTCGGGCAAACTTGATTATTATAATATAGAATGTTATGCTTGACTTCAGCCGGACTTCAGTATTTGGCAATTTCTGTGACATGCTTAACAGGATTGACGCATGTCCGGCCCGTATATAAAATACGGCTTTATTACGGTTAAAAGGATGGCTTGGAAAAGTGGAAAAGAAAAAAGTCAAAACCTCAATCGCATCAAAGATTTCCGCCATTGCGTTTGTCATGATCCTGGTTGCGACAACGGTTGTCGGTGTCTTCAGTTTGGTGCTTTATTACTCGGATGCGGCGGAATACAATGCAAACGAGGCTGTTTATGTGGCGAACACAGTGACGGCCGCCATTAATTCAGAGCAGTTCCAGTTGCTTGCCGACACGGAAACCGAGGATGAATATTACTCCTGGCTGCGGCAGTATCTGGACAAAGTGAAAATTGACAACAATCTTGAGTATTTGTACGCCATGTATTCCGCCGACGGCGTCAATTTCAAATATATTGCCGAGGGCGCCAAACCGGGTGAAGTGCCGCCGCAAATTGCCGTACTCGGAGAACCGCCCGAAGACAACAGCATCGCTGAAGAAGCCGTGACCGCCATGGGTACGGGCAGTTCGGTAGCGAGCGGCATATACACATCCGAGGGATATGGCGTCATGGTGTCCGGCTTTGCGCCTGTCAAAGACAGCGCGGGCCGCGCGATCGGTGTGGTCGGCGTTGATATCTCCGTACAGGAAGTCATAAGCGATACCGTCAGTTTCGGTATCCGCATCGTCTTGATTATGCTTGTATTCAGCGTTGTGTCGGGCCTGATCTTCCGCCGCTACGCCGACAAGCGCATCGGCAAGCCCATCGCCCAGCTTTCCGACGTATCCGACAAAATCGCAAAGGGCGATATCCAGTTTGATGTCGATTACAAGTCCAATGATGAAATCGGCCAACTCACCACCGCTTTTCAGGACATGGCGGAGAGCACGAAACATCAGGTTTCGGTTCTTGAGACCATCGCGAACGGTGATCTCACCGTACAGATTAAACCCCGGTGTGATCGCGACACCATGAGCCATGCCATGGCTAAAATGACGGTGAAGCTGCGCGACATGGTCAGCGATATCGGCACAGGCACATCCCAGGTCGAAGTGGCCGCCAAACAGATTGCGGACGGCGCCATATTGCTGGCCGAGGGGTCGTCCGAGCAATCCGGCACTATGGAGCGTCTTTCCAATACCATTTCCGGCCTTGCCGTAAAAACGCAGGAAAACACGCAGATGTCCCAGAAAGCGTCGGGCCTTGTGCGCGATATCAAGATCACGGCCGATGCGGGCAAGGATCAAATGCACCGCATGACTCAAGCTGTCAACGAGATCAACGACGCCAGCGCCTCTATCGGTAAAATTTTCAAGGTTATCGACAGCATCGCGACCCAGACAAACCTTCTGGCGCTCAACGCGTCGGTTGAAGCGGCGCGCGCCGGTGTGCACGGCAAAGGGTTCGCCGTTGTCGCAGAGGAAGTCCGCAGCCTTGCCACAAGCAGCGCGGAAGCCGCCAAGGATTCGCAGGCCTTAATCGCAAACTCCATTGACAAGGCCAAACTCGGCGCCGATATAGCAAAGGAAACGGCGGATTCGCTTGAGAAAATTATCGTCGGTGTTGCGGACAGCAGCTTGATTGTCGACAAGATCACCCGGTCTTCCGAGTTGCAGCTCAGCGAAATTGAAGCGATTAACGACAGCATGGACGATGTTGTAAAGGTCATTCAGCAGAACAGCGCCACAGCGCAGCAGAGCGCGGCCGCCAGCGAAGAAATGAGTACACAGGCCAATATTCTGCTGGGGCTGGTTTCACAGTTCAGGCTGTAAACTATATATAGCCAACTCAATATTTGTGCGGCTGTAAGATTAGCACTGGTTTAAAACACATACCGGCCTGTTGAAACACACACGCCGAAAGCGCGTTAAACACATCAAACGGGATTGAGTTTTCGTACAACTATATAAACCCCGGATAACAGTATATCCTTACTGCTATCCGGGGTTTTTTCACCGTCAGGCCGCTTCACATAGTGAATTCGCTTAAGACTGCCCGCAAAGACGCAAAACGAAATCCCATTGGGTTATTGCTGTATAAAATAACGCACAATTTTAAACAACAATGACTATGTCTGAAGTTGCCGGAAAACTGTTTATTCGCTACATTCGGCGTGAATCCGATCCACATACGCGCTGACGCGCTCATCGTCCCGGCCGTTATATTGCCAGCCGAAATGCGCCGCAACAGCATTGGCACTCCGCCGGAAAAGAATCCGGCTGGTACGGAGCGCCGCCCATATGTCCGCGCAGCTGCCCATGCGGTAGGTCGAAACAAGCTTGTCCCATGTTTCTTCGGATAACAGACTCGAAAAAGCGTGATCGCCTTTGCCGGTGTTGACGGCAAAGTTGTGTTCAGTCCCCACCTGCCACCGGAGCATTTGATGAAGCATTGGGCGCAGATATTGATTCATTGTTTCCGCCGCGTACAAAAACTGTCCCCTCCAAAGCCCTTTTGCGATATAGGGGCAGAGCCACCAGAACTCATTGCAGCAGTCCTGATAGAGTTTTTCATTAGGCGGCTTTACATGATATGAACTGTCGCCGGGCGGAGGAAGGGCTGGCGCGACGCCGTCCTTATCCAGCAAAACAAGTGTCAGGCTGTCGCTTTTGAGACAATCCTCCATATCTTCGAGCGGGGAAAGAGTCAGGTCAATTCTGTTGCCATCCTCGAACTGCATGAGATACGTAAAACACCGGCGCGGTTCACCGGGAATAATGGACATTTCATCAGGCAGCTGCATAATGGTGCGGTCGCCGAATAGATCGACCCAGGTATGATCGGCAGTAAAAACAGCCAGCTCCGTCACAAAATAAACGATGTCGTAATCCTGAAGTTTATCTTTTTGGGCGGCCGGATTCACGCGTGAGCCGTTCATACAGACGGCGCGCACCCGCTCATCCGCGGCGGCTGTGCCTATTATGAGGTCCATCATCTCCCTGTTACTGCGCATTTTTATATTGTTTCTCCAAATCAAGCAGCAATTTCTTATTCTCGATACCACCGCCATATCCAACAAGCTTGCCGCTTGCGCCGACGACGCGGTGGCACGGAACGATGATGGAAATCGGATTGCGGTTGTTCGCAAGGCCTACCGCCCTGAACGCCTTGGGCCTGCCAATGCGCGCGGCAATGTCCCCATAACTTACGGTCTCGCCGTATGGGATGGTCTTGAGCGCCTCCCACACGTCCAGCTGAAAAGGCGTGCCCTTCGGCGCGAGGGGCAAATCAAAGGCTTTCCGCTTGCCCGCGAAATAGTCCTCAAGCTGGCTGCGCGCGGTCCTGATCAACTCAGTCTCTTTCGGCTTGTAGTCATTATGGCTTCTTAGCGCGTCGGGAAAGTGAAAATAGAGCCCCGACAGGCATCCGTCCTTTTCAAACAAGTACAGATCCCCCACTGGGAAAGCATAGCGCTGATAATACATACCACACCTCCTGGTCAGTCGTTTGGTGTCATCCGGGAAAGCTTATCCCAGAGCGACATCCAGAATCATCATCAATGTGAATCCCAACATTGTCCCTATCGCGGAATAGTCGGAGCCGTCGCCAATCTGCGATTCGGGAATCAACTCCTCAACCACGACAAATATCATGGCGCCTGCCGCAAACGCGAGCGCGTAAGGGAGTATCGGTGTCACAACCTGGACAAGCAGCGCCCCAAGCACCGCGAAAATCGGCTCAACGATACCCGACAGCTGACCGTACCAGAAGCTGCGCCCTTTACTCATACCGCCGGTTCGCAGCGGAATGGACACCGCCGCGCCCTCAGGAAAATTCTGCAGGCCGATACCGAGCGCCAACCCGAGCGCGGGCACAACAGGGGCGACGTCCCCCTGTATAACCGCGCCGAAAGCGACGCCGACCGCCAGACCTTCCGGAATATTATGCAGTGTAATCGCAAGCACCATCAAGAAACTGCGCCCGTACGACGAGTTCATTCCCTCCGCTTTGCTGTCCGGAAAACCGATATGGAGATGGGGTACAATCTTATCGAGCACCCACAGGAACACACCGCCCAGCATGAACCCCACGGCCGCCGGAACAAAGGACAGCCGTCCCATATGGCCGCTCATGTCGATTGCGGGACTGAGCAGCGACCAGAAGCTCGCCGCAATCATAACGCCCGCCGCGAACCCCAGCATCACATTGGATACATGCTTGTTGATATCATTAAAGAACAGCGATAACGACGCGCCAAGCGCCGTGACACCCCATGTAAACAATCCGGCTAAAAGCGCCAGGATAACCGGATTCAATAACGCTAAATTCTCCATATAACCGCTCCCTCCATATCCGGAAAACATAAAGGGCCGTGCCCGGCTTGGCGATGCCGAATGGAGCAATACAGACCGTCTTTATGTATGCAATTTCAATATGAAACAGACCCCTGTTACCAACAGAATGGCCCAATGGGCGTCACTTTATCGCTGTGCCTGATTCAGTTTAACAGCGAATTCCATGCCATAAAAATAATACGCAAGATCTATATTCCAACTGACAAAGAGACTGCCATCACATATCATTGATTTGGTTCGACAATTCAACGCTCTTAGCGTCTTCGGTTTGGTCCTCCGATTGATTCTGTTGAATGTCCCCCACATCCGGCTGCATCTGCGTGATGGGATCAGGCTGCACCGGGTAGGGCGCGGGGGGCTGTGGATATCCCACATCCGGCTGCATTTGCGTGACGGGATCAGCCTGCGCCGGGTAGGGCGCAGGCGCCTGTGGATATCCTACATCCGGCTGCATCTGTGTGACAGGATCAGCCTGTACCGGGTAAGACGCGTATGGATTCTGACCGGCATTCCGAAGTCCTTGCGTTGGATAATAAGGTTGCTGCTGATAGGGATTCTGCCCCTGG
>JAITVU010000362.1 GCA_031285645.1 Oscillospiraceae bacterium
CGTGGTGCGTGATTTCAACGGCGTACTTGCTGTACGGGTAGCCGTACTTGGCTAAATCCAATTTTCCGTAAGGAATTGGGAAAGACCGTTTGATGTATTTGTGGCCTTCCGAGCCGGTCGCTTCCATCGTGATTTCAAGCCGGTACGCTGCCATGCTCTTACCCCCCCTTCAAATCAAATACATTCGGCGGGTAGTTGTTTCGCATTTGCCGCATATGAATATCCGAAAAATCTCTGCGCTCCAGTTTTGGTTTATCAATGAAGAAGCACAGGGCTTTATCATCGTCAAACTTTATCGAAACCCTATCTGTTTCAAAGGGTAATATCTGCAATACCGGCTGCCACCCCATCGGAAGTGTTTCGCCCAAAGAGGCTTGATAGTCCTCGCCTATCTTCCCCTGCGCGTTAAAGTGGATTTTCATTTCCCGAAAGCTCATATCGCCGCCATCGTGGTCGGTCAGGAGCATTTGGCGCAAGGCTGACAGTTCGCCGTTGTAGTAGAGTATCCGCGCCGCGCTGTTATCGGAGGATTCTTGCGGCATTTCGTCCATGTCATAAAAAAAGTAGAGCATCCCCGTTTTGGGCAGCAGGCCGCCCCAGTCGAAAAGTGCAGCCTCGGCACAGTTGATCTGGCACAGGAATTTAAGGTCGTAGTCCTCGCCGTCCTCGGTAAAATGCGGCCACTCAAAGCCGTCCCACACATCGGGATTGCCCAAGAATTTACTTGCCCCGACAGGGAGTTTTTCTTTTTCTTCCGTGAATTTTAAGTTTATCCCGCCCATCGCAATCCCCTCGTCTTTTGCTTTTGACCCAAGTATAGCAGCAAGCCCGGTTGGTTTGGTCGCCGCGAAGGCGACATTTCTTGCTTGCGCCACTTGCTTTGTCAACTTCCATATAGTTATTATATCACCTGTCCTGCTTTGCGTCCATCTGCAAACGCTTCAATCAGCAACATAGATATTGCGAAGTGAACACTTTTTGGTCAAATAAGGGCAAAACAAATTGATTGAGAGCATTGGGTGTGATATAATGGAATCGGTCAGTTGAACACCTCAGAAAAAGGAGCGGAACATGACAGACGATATGACTGTGAGCTACAACAAATTGTGGAAGCTGCTTGTTGACTACAAGATGTCACCCGCCGATTTGCGGCGGGCAATCGGCATGGGATCGAATACGCTCGGTAAACTGCGTAAGGACAAGGTAGTCGCGCTGGAAGTCCTGATGAAGATATGCTCCTATTTTGACTGCAATGTGGGCGACATCATGGATTTTATCAAAACGGAAAAGGCCGAATCGGAACATTCCGAAACGGATGCGGATAAGCAGAGGGCAAAAGAGTGATAACAAGAGAGTTTTTGCTGGAATGTGAACAATACATAGAAAACGGCGGGATTCTCTCCGGTGCGTCTTTTACGCCTGTCAAAATCCGCAGGCACAGACGGACGCGCGTTGACGCTGCTGATGCGAAAGAATACATGGAAAATAACCGCGATGTGTTTTTCACCGAGCAAATGCTCTCGCTGATTGACAAAACAGGCAAAAAGGACAGCGATGTTTATAAAAAAGCAGGCATTGACAGGCGGCTGTTCTCTAAAATCCGTTCCAACAAAGAGTATACCCCTGCTAAAAAGACCGTTATCGCGCTTTGCCTTGCGCTGGAACTGCCGAGAGATGAGGCTGACCTATTGCTGTCGTCCGCAGGGTACAGCCTTTCCCGCGCGGACGATTTTGATTTGGTGGTCGCTTTCTGCATTGAGAAGAAGGTATATGACTTTATCAGCATCAATGAAGCGTTGGAGCATTTCGGATTTGAGGTGTTTTGATAAGCCGTAAAATGTCGCCGCAGCGGCGACCATTTCCGGCACGGGCTGATTTATAATGAGACTGCATACGAAAAGTATGACATTGATAACAGCGGAGGGTTTGGATATGAAAAAGCTACTTGCGATGAGTTTGTGCGTAATTCTGGCATTGACAATGGTGGCCTGCGGCAACGGAAACTCCGGCTCAGACAATGGAAAGAGCGATGAATTAAGCGGCTCCTGGTTGGATAAAGACACCAGTACCGTGCTGCTTACGTTCGGTGACAACAAAGTGACCTATACGCTTCTCGCCGCTGGTTCCGGGATTGATGGGACTTATGAAACGGCAGACGGTAATATAACACTCCGCTTTGATGAATCTACCCCGATGCCAACCGGATCGGTTCCTTATACGGTCGAGGATGAGGAGTTAATCATTGATGGAACAGTATATATCAAACAAAGCGGCGGGATACCGGGCGATGGCAATACACCAAGCGGCGGGGATATAGGTGGAGGCGGTGGTGGTGGCGGTAGCAGCGGAGCGCCAGGCAGCGGCGGTATAGGCGCGGGAAGTGGGACTCCGGGTGATGGCAGTATATCAAGCGGCGGGGATATAATCGGCAGCAATGGCGGCGAACTAAGCGGCACTTACCTTGAAGAAACCGGCACGGTATCCCTCACCTTTTCAGGAGATACGGTAATCCTCGATTTTCCCACTGATGATTATACGGTCGAAGGTACGTTTGAAACCGCGGACGGCACTTTGACATTCCACTTTGACGAGTTTACCCCTATGGCGGATGGCCCTGTTCCCTATGAGATACAGGACGGCAATTTGATTCTCGACGGTACCGCGTACATAAAACAATAGAGGAAAGTGGGGAAATGATGGAAAAGA